>CAZVKD010000342.1:0-2984 GCA_964627675.1 uncultured Gemmatimonadaceae bacterium | reverse complement strand
GTCATTGAACGTTACGGGAGAGGCTATGCGAATCATTCCTTGGAGGTCCGCCCGAGCGGCGCCGGCCCGATGTGGCGCCGCCGTTGCCGTCATCCTGGGGCTCAGCGCGAGCGCGTGGGCCCAGGGCCCGCGCCCCATGACGTTCATGGACGTCCAGGACATGCGGTCGTTCGGGTCCGAAGCGCCGAGCCCGGACGGACGCTCGTTGCTCTACACGATCACCACGCCGGACTGGAAGACTGCGAAGGAGCAGTCGGACGTCTTCCTCGTGTCGCTGGCCGACGGCGTGGCATCGTCTCGCCAGATGACCTTCACGAAGGAGTACAACGAGACGTCACCCCGGTGGTCGCGGGACGGCAAGGCCTTCGCGTTCTTGTCCAATCGGGACGCGCCCGCCAGCGCGCCGCGCCAGAATCAGATCTACCTGCTGCGTCCCGACGGCGGCGACGCGCGGCGCATCACCGACGCGAAGGACGGCGTGGCCGACTTCGCGTTCAGCCGGGACGGCCGCTGGCTGGTCTATCGCGCGGGGAAGCCGAACGAGCAGCAGCTCTACCGGCTGTCCGTGGCGGCCGTGACGGCGGGTGACGCCGCGGCGGAGCAGCTCACGCGGCAGCCGGCCGGCGTGGGACGGTGGGAAATCGCGCCCGACAGCCGGCGCATCTACTTCATCGCGCCCGACAGCGTGGATCAGGACGAGAAGCGGCGGCTCGAAGCCGATTTCACGGTGACGGTCTATCACATGGAGAAGCCGCTGGAGAGCCTTTGGGCGCTCGAACTCGAGCCCTTGGCCGCCACCCGCCTGACACGGGACCCGAGCTATTCCGTCACCGGCTTCACCGTGTCCAACGATTCCCGCTGGGTGGGGTTCCGCGGCGTGTCGTCGGATCGCTTCAAGCGCACGCGGGGTGGCATGGTGATGGGTGGGGAGTCCAACCTCTACACCGAGCTGTACCTGCTCGAAGCGGCAACGGGACAGATCGAGCAGATCACCCGTGCGGAGGAGATCGGCAAGGGGGGACCCTACTTCTCGCCGGACAGCCGCTGGGTGGCGTTCACGGCGCCGCGCGATCTGACACGCTACACGCGGGGATTGACGCAGCGGGTGTATCTCCGGGCCGTGGGCCAGCGGGGTGGCGAGTTCCGGCGGATCGGTGATTCGTACGACGGCAACGTGGGACTGGATTTCTGGTCGCTCGACGGCGCCACCATCTATTTCAACGACGGCGTCCGGACCACGGAGCAACTGCTCGCGCTGGACGTTGCGCGCGGCACGGTGCGGGAGCTCACCAATCAGGACGCGGGGCTTCGGGTGGAACGAGACCCGGAGACCGGCGTGGTGCTGATCAACTACTCCAACGGGTCAACGCCGGCGACGCTGTACGCGGTGGCCTCCGTGGATCAAGTACCCAATCGGTCGGCGTGGCGCCAGCTCACCGACGTGAATCCCCAGGTCCGCGGATTCGCGCTCGGGGTCCAGGAAGAGATCACCTGGCGTTCCACCGACGGCAAGCTGGTCGGCGGCGTGATCACCTACCCGGTGGGATACCAGCGCGGCACGCGCTACCCCCTGATCGTGTGGATCCACGGCGGCCCGGCGGCGGCGGACGTGAACCGGTTCAATGCGTCATCACAGGTGTACGCGGGAGACGGCTACGTCGTGCTGCGGCCCAATTATCGGGGCTCGACCAACTACGGGGCGGCGTTCAACGACATCAACGGGAACTACTTCCCGCAAGGGTTCGACGACATCATGGCCGGCGTGGATCATCTGATCGCGCAGGGCATCGTGGATGGAAACCGCATGGGCGCCATGGGCTGGAGCGCCGGCGGTCACTGGTCCAATTGGATCCTCACCCATACCGATCGCTTCAAGGCGATCAGCACGGGTGCGGGCGCCATGAACTGGATCTCCATGTACGCGCAAACCGACGGCCAGCGGCACCGGCAGGAGTACTTCGGCGGCAAGCTGCCGTACCACGATTTCGACGCGTACTGGAATCAGTCGCCGCTGAAGTACATCCTGAACGCCAAGACGCCCACCATGATTCACGTGGTGAAGGGCGACCCGCGGGTGCCGGCGCCGCAGTCGGCCGAGCTGTTCATGGCGCTCAAGCAACTGGGCGTGCCGACGGAGTTCTTCATGTATCCCGGGGACACGCACGGCATCCCCGATGCCCGCAATCGCATGGTGAAGGCGATGGCGGAGAAGGCGTGGATGGATCATTACGTGCGCGGGATCGGCGAGCGGTTCGCGTGGGCGGATGTGCGGCGCGAGCTGCTCAAGACGCTGGGCGACGCGGGCGAGAGACGGCCGGTGACGTCGGATCGCTCGTCCGGGGAGCGTTAGGCTGGTTCTCGGCCGGCGCGGGGGGGCCGCCGGGCCCTGCGCCATCCAGCCGAGACGGGGCTGCCGGCCCGGCTGCCTCGACCGGGTCCTGCCGGTGGGCCCGATAAATCGCTATGCTCCCCCAATTCCCGAACGCTGGAGGCCGCGTGACTTCGCAACCCGGACTGTATACCGCCCCCGTCTTCCTCGGCACCGCCTTTCTGCTCTTCGGACTCGCGGCGCTGGAGAAGGTGCTCAACGGATTCGGCTTGAGCATCCCCCTGATCAATGTTTTTCCCCGACAGGTGCTGGATTGGGCGGTGACCATCTTGATCTTCGAGATTGCCCTCACGCTGCGGCAGCTCGTCGAGATACTCCGGAGTCGCGCTTGAGGGCGGGTCGCACGGTCCACGCGCGGTGGGCTCGTAGCGGGAAGCACGAGCGGCTGGTTGGCGCGGGATGGTTTGACCCGGAGGGGCCACGGAGCAGAGTACCGCTCCGGCCGAATGATGATCCCCGGCAGCTTTTCCACGCCACAGTGGGTTCGGAGGTCGGGATGGTGTCTATCCGCCTGACGATGGCAGCACTCGGAACGGCGTCGCTCGCGGCCTGCGGCGGGCCCACCGAAATCACCCTCGCAAACCTCCAGGGCGTA
>CAZVKD010000341.1:0-3003 GCA_964627675.1 uncultured Gemmatimonadaceae bacterium | reverse complement strand
CCCGGCAGCCGCTCGCGCTCCATGATCTTCTTCACGGCGAGCGCCGCCGTGATGTTCACTGCCTGGCCCGAGTTGTGCCCCTCGCCGTGGCCCGGCGCTCCCGGAATCAGGGGACGGTGACACGCCACGCCGGGCGTCTGCGAGGCTTGGGGAATGCCGTCAATGTCCGAGCCGAGCGAGATCACGGGCTTGCCCGAGCCCCAGGTGGCGACCCAGGCGGTGGGGATGCCCGCGTAGTTCTCCTGCACCGTGAAGCCGTTCTGGCGCAGGAGGTTTACGATGTACTTCGAGGTCTCGAACTCCTGGAAGCCCAGCTCCCCAAAGCTGAAAATCTGGTCCACCATCTCCTGGGTGAACTTGGCGCGCGATTCCACGTCGGCGGTGGCTTCGCGCTTGAACTGCTCCAGTCGCGCGTTGGCGCCACGTGACTGCCGCTGGGCGGCCGCCGGCGGAACGATCGCGACCAGCGTGATCACGGGAATGGACGAGCGAAGGATGCGCAACAGGTGCATGGCCGACCATCTCCTGATGGAGGAAGGACGGGGGCAAAGATGGCGGCGAGGCCCGGCGGGCGGGAGGGTGGTGCCAACGGCGACGGGCGATGAGGCCGACGAGGTCCGCCATCGCCTGTGATTCGCCCGGCGCCGCCCGGCCTGTGGGCGGGGAGGCGTTCCCCGCCCGGCCGGTTACTTGTCCGGAGTCAGCGCCGGCTCGCTGAACCGCAGGATGCGCACCGGTACGTCCGGTACGTCGCACACGGAAAGCGCGAAACTGGTGGGCTTCTTGGGAAGCTTGAAGGCCACCATCATGACACTCTGGCGTCCGGCGAGTTGCCCGGTGGCGCCGGTGGGCGCATACGTCTGGCGGTCGGCCGTGAGCATCATGTGGTCCTGGAGACTGATGCCCATCTTCCCCAGATCGCCTTCCCGCACCTTCAAACGGACGGAGACCACGAGCGCCGTGTCCTGCCATTGGGGCTCGATTTCGAGGGTCACCTGACCCGCGCTGACCTGCTTGCCGTACGATGACGGCGAACTTGCCTGAGCTGTTCCAACGGCCGGCATCAGCACGAGCGCGAGAGCGAACACCGAGGTCTTCATGGTTCCTCCCGTTCCGGTTTGCCGGAAACAGCCGGTCGGGGAGTCGCCAGCGGTCCCTCAGCCTCCACGCTCCTTGCAGGCAGCCCGCGGCACCCCAGCCGGCAATGTGAATCTCACCCGGTGGGCCTGAAGACAGGGTCAGTTCGGCCTGAACGATTCCCTAAAGACGAGGTAAAAACACCTGGCCCTGCGATGTACCGGAGCTTCACTTCGCCGGACCGGCCGCTCGTCCAGCGGCGATCTTGACGGCTCACCGGCGGCTCAGGGGGTGCTTATGGAGCCGGGGCAGTTGAGCGAGGCGATCCCGTACCGCGACCAGCGAGCCAGCGCACGTGAGCGAGCCGGCAGAGTACCCGACGTTGCACCGACCTGTGTGATGTGAGGAACCCGCTGCGCAACCTGGGGGCGCGGCAGAACCCCGTCTATTCATGACGATCAACATGTCCCGGCGCTCCCCAATGTCGGGCTGCACGCGCCGAATGCCTACTGGGGAGGGCCGGCCACCGCGACGACCGCGATGTCGAATACCACTCGATTCGCCACCCGAACCAATCCGGCGGGCCCGCCGCGATACGGCCTGATCCCGAAGTCGGTCTGGTTCACCGCAAACGTCGCCTCGGCACGGAGCGTATCCGCCTGGATCGCGACCCTCACGTCCACGAGGACCGCTCTGGTCTGTCCCACGATGGTGAGCTCCCCAGTGATCCGAAAGCCGTCGTCCGTCTGCGCGAGGCCCCTCGACACGAAGGTGATATCGGGAAACTGCTCCACGTGCAGGACCTCGGTCCGCATGGCTGCGGTAACCTTGCGGATCTCCGCCGGGTCCGGAGGAGTCAGAACTTCAAGGCTGTCGGTGGCAATCCTGATCGCCACGTGGGAGGAGAGCGGCGCGTTTGGATAGTGGACGACCCGCCCGGAGAATGCGCGCGCCCGAATCAGGTGCTCGTGGCCGGCGAAGCCCAGCAGGCCGGCTTTCCCGGTCCGCACCTCCAGGCGACTCAGGGGGGAGAGCCAATAGACCGTCGAGTCGCCGCCGGTCTGGGCGGTGAGAGGCGCCGGACGCAGTGGCGCGACGAGCGCCATAGCCGCGGCCGTCAGTGCCCGCACGATCCGGATGTTCATTGAGATCTTTTCCGCACAGGCGCCGGCCACCGCTCCATCTCCAAGCAAGTAGGTCAGCGACTCATCCGCGCGAACGGCATCGGTCGGGTAGTCGAATCCGACATATGCCGTCGGCTCGAAGCGGGAGCCCACGCCGGTGCCCCGGCAATGGAACCGCCGGCCGACCAGCAGCTCGGCGCCGCGATCCCTGCATCACCGTGGCGCGGGTCCCGTGCGTCCACAGGATGGGAAACAGACCGGCCATGATCGCTGCCACGGTCATGACCTTGGGGCGGACCCGCTTGACGGCGCCATGCTCCACCGCCGCGACCGATGCTCAGGCCTGGATGGCGCATGGGCCGCCGCCGGGGCATCAGCCGGTCTCGGAGTCCCCGGGAGCGGCGAGCCCGTACTTCTCGACCCGGTATCGCAACGTGTCGCGCGTGAGCCCCAGGAGCTCCGCCGCGCGCGTCTTGTTCCCGTGCGTCTGGGCGAGCGCCTGCAAGATGAGGTCCTTCTCCAGTCCTTCGAGGTTGATACCGCCGGGTGGCAGCCGGAAGCCCGGCGCAAGATCCGACACTCGGCTCCCAGGCTTGAGCTCGTCGGGCAGGTGAGCGGCGAGGATCTCAGCCCCCTCTTCCAGGATCACCGCGCGTTCGATCACGTTCTTCAGCTCCCGGACGTTGCCGGGCCAGGCGTAGCGCTGCAGGAGCTCCATGGCCCGCGGGGTCACGTGCCGGATGTCCTTCTTCATCTGAGCCGAGAACAGCGCGACGAAGTGCGTGACCATGCCCTGGACGTC
>CAZVKD010000340.1:0-3036 GCA_964627675.1 uncultured Gemmatimonadaceae bacterium | reverse complement strand
GCGCCTGCCGGGGAGAGGACCGCGGCTGCTCCGCCCCCGCCGGGCCGCCCGGCCGGTGGCGTGCTGGCGAACGTGGTTCTGCGATCGGGAGCGAACAAGGGCCAGCGCATTCCGATTCGGGTTCCAATCGTGAACGTGGGGCGCGCCGACTACAACGACGTCGTATTGGCCGACGAGAGCGTCTCGACCACGCACGCCAAGATTCAGCGGCGCGAGGGTGTCTGGGTGCTGGTGGATCTCGACTCCACCAATGGCACGTTCGTGGACGGCGAGCGCGTCTCGGGCGAGACGCCGCTGGCCCCCGGGGCGCTGCTTCGCTTCGGCGACGTGCAGGCGATGTTCGAGCCCACCGACGATACGGTAGATGCCGCCAAGGGCAGCTCGACCAAGCTGATGGGCGCGATCAAACTGGACACCGCGCCGAAGCCGGGGGCCACGCCCGGGCCTCCGGCTTCGCCACCCCAGGCGCCGCCTGCCGCGGCGCAGCCGGCTCCGGCCCCACCCCCGCCCCCCGCGCCGCCCTTGTCGCCCGCGCCAGCCCCGCCCGCGGCCCGGCCGCAAGCGGCGCCCGCGCCTCCGTCGCCAAAGGCGCCTGCCGCCCCGTCGGTCGCCCCGCGTCCCCAACCTCAACCGCCAGCCGCGCGCCGCCCCGCGGCCCGGCCTCCACAACGGCCCGAGCCTTCCGAGACGCCGAAGTGGATCATCCCCGCCGTGGTGATCGTGATCCTCGCCGTGGTGATCGTGATCCTCGCGGTCGCCGCGCTGGCGTTCGTGCTCACCCGATAAGCACTCCCACTGTGGGCTTCAGCTGCGCTGGCCGCACCGACGTCGGCGTTGTCCGGTCGGGGAACGAGGACAACTATCTCATGTTGCCGGATCGCGGCCTGTTCATCGTGGCGGATGGGATGGGCGGACACGCGGCGGGGGAGGTGGCCAGCGAGATGGCCGTCCGGATCATCGCCCGGGAACTGGGCGACTTCCGGGGCAAGAGCGACGCCGACGTGGCGGAGCGAATGCGGGCCGCCATCCAGCGGGCCAATGGGGCCATCTTCGAGCGGACGTTGACCGAGCATGACAAGCGGGGGATGGGTACCACGGCCACGGCGCTGGTCCTGAACGGGGCCCGGTATCTGATCGGCCAGGTGGGCGACAGCCGGGCCTATCTGCTGCGCGACGGCCGGCTGATGCAGCTCACCAAGGACCACTCCTACGTGCAGGAGCAGGTGGACGCCGGGTCCTTGACCCCGGCTCAGGCGCGCACGCACCCCTACAGCAACGTCATCACGCGATGCGTGGGGGCCAACAACGAAGTCGCCCCGGACATCTACGTGGGCGCGTTGCGCACCGGAGACAGCTACCTGCTGGCGTCCGACGGGCTCACCGGCATGCTCGAGGATCACGACCTCGAGGAAACGTTGAAGCAGGGCGCCGATCCGCAGAAGCTGGTGGACGCGCTGGTGGCCGAGGCCAATCGGCGCGGCGGGCTCGACAACATCACGGCCATCATGGTGCGGATCAACTCGGTGGACGCGCCGCGGGATGATCGCGCCACCCTGGCGGCGTCGGTGCGGTAGCCTGCGGATTCCGCCGCCGGGACCCGAAGGGTCCGCCGGCGGGCGTCATTCTCCCAGCAGCGCTTCTCCTTGCTGTAACCTCTCCCGAACGCTCTCCGCGTTGCGCGCGATCAAGGCCAGGAGTCGCGCGGGATCCAGCGGCCGCGGCTCCGCGACGAACACCCGGAGCCGGCGCGCCGCCCGGTGTAGCGCGTCGGCCACCGGCTCGAGACCCAGTTGCGCGCGGTCCAGGGTCCCCCCGCGCGTCACGACCATGAGATCCACGCTCAGCATGTCGGCCTTGGCCGGGAAGTCCAGCAAGACGTCGCCCGGTTTCAGCCGCAGCTCGGCGGCGAGCTGGTCCTCCACGGCGGCGGTGAGGTCCGGGTCGGCCGCCACCCAGGTTCCCGCCGCCGGGGGCAGGTCGGTGGCCGGGAGGTCCGCCGCCCGCTTGTAGAGCCGCCGGCGCCGGAGTCGTCGGGCCAGGGGTTCGTCCGGGAGGGCATGGAGCCGTTCCATCAGCGCCTCGTCGGTGCTTCGGGCGATCCAGGCGGGGTCGAGCCGCCCCGCGGCGATCGCCTCCCGCACCAGCCGCTTGAACATGGCCGTGGCGCTGCGAACGGCGTGATGCCAGTACACGTTGCGGTACATCTGATACTTGGCGAACAGCAAGGACTCCAGGGCGCTCAGCCCTTTCTCGTGCACGCCCACGGCGGCGCGACCGTCGGGCAGGGTGACGAGCGTGATGGAATGGAGCAGCCGGTCCACGTCCACGGCGCCGTAGGGCACGCCGCACATCCGCGCGTCGCGGGTGAGGTACTCGATCTTGTCGAGGTCGAGCGAGCCGGAGATCAGACCTTGGAGCGGGCTCGAGCTGGTGCCCGAGATCAGGGCCGCGACTCGCCGCGCCGGCGCGCCGATCCCGGTCCGTTCCAGCAGGGCGCGCAGGTCCGGGTGCGCGAGGTGTTCGACGGCGAGGGTCTCGTGCGAGGGGAGGCCCGCCTCTTCCAGCGCGTGAGAGAAGGGATAGTGTCCCACGTCGTGCAGCAGCGCGGCGAGCCGAACCAGGGCGACCTCTTCCGCCGGGACGGCGGAAAGCTCTCCCCGTTCGGCCAGGAGGCTGAGGGCCCGCCGCGCGAGGTGATAGGCGCCCAGGGCGTGTTCGAAGCGGGTGTGCGTGGCGCCGGGGTAAACCAGGTAGGCGTGGCCCAGTTGGCGGATGTAGCGAAGGCGCTGGAACGGCTCGCTGTCGAGCACGCCCAGCGCCTCGGCGTCAATCCGGATGTTGCTCCAGAGGGGGTCCCGGACGACCTCGAACTCCCCCGATGGGCGACTCACCGGCGCCGGGGCTTCAGCCTGCGTGGGGTCCGGCGGCCCGCACGTCGTCGCCGACGCCTCCCGCGAATTGGCTGAAGTTCTCGGCGAACATCTGCGCGAGCTTGGCCGCCTGCCCTATCCTATGCTGCGTCGGCGGGGCGAGCCG
>CAZVKD010000339.1:1834-3041 GCA_964627675.1 uncultured Gemmatimonadaceae bacterium | reverse complement strand
GGCCGCGGCGAGCTGCGCTCGCCGCCGGGGTCGGTCTATCGTCTCTTGACAGGGCGCTTCTTAATGGTGGTTAGACGGCAGCTAGCGTTCGAACACGACCTCGCGCCGCTCGAAATCCCAGGTGACACGGTAGGGCGTCAGAAACGTTTTGGACACCAGGCCGCCCATCCGGAAACCGCTCGACGTCTCGAGCGACTCCGGAAACACGAGACTTCGACTGGCGAGGCCGGTTGCTTGAAGCGGCCCGACCTCCAAGCGGTCAACCGTCAGTGGCACGGGCGTTCGTAGTTCGTCGGGCGAGCGGATCACACCGTTGCGGACCAGCGTCCGTATGGGTGCGAGGAACCCGCCGGCGGTGAAGCCGGTGTCAAGGAAAAACCACAGCGGCTCGCCGCCGTTCACCCGGCCCGGGAGCAGCAGGAAATGCTCACCCACGAGCAGAAACGGGACACGGGCCGCGTTTGGCGTCGGTGGCATGGGCTGGCGCGGGCGGAGCACTAGGCGCCGACCGGGGAAGTCCATGGTTGTGAGGAAGCGCTGGAAGACGGCGAGCGGCAACGCGCCCACCAGCGCGGCCTGCCCGAACGCCTCGCGCAGGCCCTCGAACTCGCGCACTGCGGCCGGCAGGCGGTACATGGTCACGGGTCCGATCCCGAGGGAGTCCAAGAGTCCGTAGTCCGTCTCCACCTGGCGGCCGAAGGCGTACGTGCCCGGACCGCCGGGAACCACCTCGAGGCCCAGCTCCGCGGCGATGTCGGGGAAGAGATAGACGATCGCCGCACCGGTGTCGATGAAGAAGGTGCGCCGTCGGCCGTTCACGGTCACTTCAACCACCGGCAGCGGATCGGCTTGGCGAAACGGAATGACGACTTCGGCCGAGCCTGCCGGCCAGCGAACGGTGTAAGCCTCATCCCCCGCCTCCTCCAGCACTCGGGCGAACCCCTCCCGGCGCCCGGCCCGCCGGAACAGTGCGGCGGCCTCGGACAGCTGGCCGGCGTGATACAGCGCTGTAGCGAGATCGCTGACGGGACCCGTCGAGCCGCTCGTATCTGCGGCGACCGCAGCGCGGAGCAGCGGGGCGGCTTCGGCGATGCGATGCTCCCACAGGAAGCGCCGCCCCCGGAGTGCAAGTACCGCAGGCGCCGTGGCGTCAAGTCGCTCTGCGGCACCAAGTGCTCGCAGGAACTCGTCCCACGCCCCAGCCCCT
>CAZVKD010000339.1:0-1824 GCA_964627675.1 uncultured Gemmatimonadaceae bacterium | reverse complement strand
GCGGTAGCCAGCGCCGTAGCCGCGTTCAGGCTGCCGGGTTCTTCCGCGAACCGGCGCTGCGCCTGCGTGAACGCGACCTCGAAGGCCGCCGGCGCCAGCCAGGGATCCCGCCACGCCGTGTCGGCACGTGTTCCCGGGCGAGCGAAGAGGTCCGGGGACACGCCGCCCGCCAGCCGGTACTGGAGATTGCGCAGGACCCACCGGCCGAAGGGCCCCCGGGCCTCAATGCGATACGGGAGATGAAAGCCCTGCTGGACCCGAAACTCACCGAACTCAGCCCGAATTGAATCGCCTCCTTCGGTCAGCGGAGTAACGAGGCGGATGACCCTCCCCGTCGTGCGGTTGACGGTGAAAAGGTCGTGCCGCCCGAACTCTGTCTCGCGCTCCACGACGAAGGCGTCGTCGCGCTCCGCAACGACTTTCGCGCTGCGGCGGGGCGCCGTGAGCGCGAACACCCAGGGCGCGAGGAACACGTCCTGGACATCCAGGGGAGCCTCGGCGCCGTCGCGGGCGCTCCAGCTCGCGCGGTGCGTCCAAGTCTGCTGGTGCCGCTGCCCACCCAATTCGTAACTGAAGTGAAAGTTGTCGGGCGCTAGCCAGGCGAAGACAAACCGGCCGGTCGAACCGTCTCCCTCAAGAACGCCCTCAATGTGCAGGTCGGGGATCCGCGCGGCCAGCGGACCGCCCAGCGTGGCCGCGTGGCGGGTCAAGACCTGCTCGAACGATGAGGGCCCCTGGCCCTGAACGCCGGCACCCATCGCCGTGAAGCCGATCGCGACCACCACGGCAATTCGGCCGATGGTAACGCGTCTAGTGACCGCCGAATCCGGTTCGGCGTTCGTGGTCATCCGGTGGTTCATCTCTGCTCCTGGCGCTTTCCTGCAGACCCGGGGCCGCAACCCCTGAGGCATCATCTATACTACCGATGCGGCGCACGGGCGGAGGGTTGCAGGCACGTCCGCGGTCTCTCGCAGCTGAACGTCTGGTGGATCTGCCGCGGCATCGAGCATCAGCGCATTCGCCCGGCGTCACCGCAGGAGAAGGGCGCCCACGAACGCATGCACCGTACGCTCAAGGCCGGCGCCTGTCGGCCCCCGCGCGCGAACCTCGCGGCCCAGCAACGGGCCTTCAATCGCTTCCGCACGCTCTACAACGACGAACGGCCGCACGACTTCCTCGGCGGCCGCGCGCCCAGCTCTTGCTACCCCGCCTCCCCTCGACCCTTCCCCAACCACCTGCCCCCGCTCGCGGCGGCCTCTTGGGCTACGCAGCTGCTTCGTCGAGCGCCTGCCGCACCTTGTTCGTCAGTGCCGCTATCGTGAACGGTTTTGGCAGAAACGCCACATCGGCTTGCAGGACACCGTGTCCAGCCCCGCGACCCGGAGGAGCGCGTCCCGACTCAGTCCCTCTTTTTCGGTGTGAGCGAGCATGTGGGTTATGACGCGGGCCAGTACCGTTTCCGTGCTGCGGCGGAAGGGCGGAACAGACAGACCGGTGGGCATTGTCCCTCGCCCGAACGAGGACCTCCAATATGAAGGCCAGCACTGGTCCGCTGAAACCGGTTGTTGGGCGGCCAGGCACTCCCCGAACGCCTCGCGGCGATGCCACGACAGCTCGGCTCCTGCGCTCACCCACGTATGAGGGTGTGTAGTTCTTGGGTGTGGCGCTGTGGCTTGACGTCAGGTGGCAGGTTGGGTCGAACGTACTTTGCGAACCACTCTGCAGCTGCTTTGGAAGATTCCCACACTTCCACCACACGCCAACCGCCGTCGATCGGATGACCGAAGTGCATGATGAAACCTGGCGCCCCCTTGAGGGCATCCC
>CAZVKD010000338.1:0-3048 GCA_964627675.1 uncultured Gemmatimonadaceae bacterium | reverse complement strand
CCAGTTGGATCGTGTGGCACAGCGGAATCAGCTCCGCCGTCCGCTTGGCGGCCATCACGCCCGCCAGCTGAGCCGTGGACAGCACGTCGCCCTTGGGCCCCGCATTTCGCTTGACCAGTTCGAACGCCTCGGGGGACATCCGAATCGCCCCCTCGGCCGTCGCCGTGCGGTCGGTCACCGACTTGCCTCCCACGTGGACCATCCGGGCGCGACCGTCCGCCCCGACATGCGAGAGCTTCATGCCACCAGCCGTCCGAGACGCAGAGCCAGCACCGCCAGCGCGACCTGCGGGTTCACGTTTCCCTGCGCCGCCGCTCTGGTTTCCTCCACCTGCCGCACCGCGCTGGCGATTCGGCGGCTGGCTTGGGGATCCCGGGCTGCGCGCTTCATGAGTCCGGCTCGGAGCCGCAAGGCCAGCGCATCGAGCATCGCGGTGAAGTCACCACGGGCCGCCCATGGCGGCTGCGCCAGCGCCAGCGGAGCCCAGCGGTGATGGCCCTCCCGAACGGCGGCCAAGAACCGCTCAGCGGCGCTGGCGGCTGCGTCCTCGGATCCCGATCCGAACGCAGCCCGTCCCACGCTCCCTTCGGCCTTGAGGACGCGCTGCTCCAGGGCCGTGGACGTGAGCGCGGGCTTGAACTCGCTCTCGAGGAAACCTCTCACGGCCGAATCGCTGACGGCGCCAACCCGCACCGGCACAAGGCGGGAGCGGATCGTGGGCAACAGCGCCTGAGGCTCGGACGTCGTCAGCATCAGGTACGTGTCCGCCGGCGGCTCTTCCAGGATCTTGAGCAGGGCATTCGCCGCCTCCTGTGACGCCTCCTGAACCACGAGTCGCTCCGCGTTTCCCAGCACGACCACCTTGCGCGGCCCCTGAAAGGGGCGGACGTAGACGATCCGCTGCAGCAGCCGGACGGATGCCAGGGGATGGCTTGCGGTGCCCTCCGGGCGGTGGTATAACGTGCTGGCGCGGCGCTGGGCCACCGCCTCTCCAAGGAGGGCCCGTGCCTCCTCGACCTGCTTGTCCGGTTCCGTGGCCCGGGGCCGGTTGATTGGGATGAACCAATGCAGGTCCGGGTGGCTCAGCGAATCAACCTGGCGGCAGGAGTGGCACTTGCCGCATGGGGCGGCTGGCCCCCGCTCGCACAGGATACCCTGGGCAACCCACAGGGCCACGCGCTGCTTTCCCACGCCCCTGGATCCAACGAACAGGGTAGCGTTTGGGAAGCGACCGGTGGTCAACGAGGCCGCAAGGCGGCTCAACAAGCGTTCGTGCCCGTAAATCCGGTGCAGATCTTACCCCTTGGATACTGGTGGCGGTTGAACCATAGTCTAGTTCGCCTCCTGCGCAAGCTGTCCTAAGTGGTTGTGAATGAGAATGTTAGCTAGCAGTATGTCGCAGTGGAGCGCTGACACTGGTGACTTGGGCCAGCTGGCCTGTTGCACCGATGCAAATGCGAGCACTCGCTCACATAGTTTGATTTGGCTGCTGGCTGCCAGTGAAGCGGGGCTTTCGGAGTGCAGGACGTTGGCTGGCGGCACGTCACGTACCGCGTATTCTGTTGCGATCGGAACGTTTCTCTTGACGATGATAGCCACGACAGCAGGCGCCCAAGCCGGCCAGCCCCCGGCGGATGTTGTTTTCCTTAGCGGTAAGGTTTGGACGGGTCCGAGCGCATCGGCCCCCATGCGAACCGGGATCGCAATCGCTGGCGGCCGGATTCTCGAGGTCGGGTCTGATTCTGCGGTACTCGCCCATGCTCACGCCCGCACGCGACGCATCTCCCTCGATGGCCGCCTTGTCGTCCCCGGCTTTATGGACAGCCACACCCACTTCCTGGCTGGTGGGTTCGCCCTCTCGGGGGTGCAACTGCGCGATGCCGGCAGTCCAGAGGAATTCGTGCGCCGCATCGGGCGGCATGCGGCCCAGTATCCCGAGTCCTGGATGCTGGGCGGCACCTGGGACCACGAACTCTGGGGAGGCGAACTGCCGCGACGGAGCTGGATTGACTCGGTCACCCCGGGGACGCCCGTGTTCGTTCAGCGACTGGATGGGCACATGGGCTTGGCGAATAGCCGCGCGCTCGAGCTGGCTGGCATCGGCCCGGAAACGCCCGATCCGCCAGGCGGGACCATCGTCAGGGATCCCAACGGCCGGCCCACGGGGATCCTGAAGGATGCCGCCCAGGGCCTGGTCGAGCGGGTGATCCCCGAGCCAGCCCCCGAGGAGCGGGACCGGGCCCTGGATGCGGCGGTGCGGCACGCGCTGTCGCACGGTGTCACGATGGTGACCGACATGGGATCGTGGGACAACCTCGATACCTACCGTCGAGCCAGGAATCGAGGGTCTCTCAAGCTGCGAGTCTACAGTATCGTGCCACTGTCAAGCTGGCGCCGGCTTTCTGGCCTCGTGAACTCGGACGGCCGGGGCGACCACCGCCTGTCCTGGGGTGGGCTGAAGGCATTCGTGGACGGCTCGCTGGGCTCGAGCACGGCCTGGTTCTATCGGCCCTATGACGACGCGCCGGAGACCTCCGGGCTGGTGGTGACCGACACGACGGAGTTGTGGCGCCAGATCGTGGAGGCTGACAGCGCCGGTCTGCACGTCATCGTCCACGCCATTGGAGATCGGGCCAACGACTGGCTGCTCGACGCCTTCCGGGACGCCCGATCGCTCAATGGTCCACGGGACCGCCGGTTTCGCATCGAGCACGCCCAACACCTGTCCGAAGAAGCCATTCGCCGCATGGGCGCCGAGGGCGTCATCGCCTCCATGCAGCCCTACCACGCGATTGACGATGGACGCTGGGCCGAGAAACGGATCGGCCCGGCCCGGATTCGCTCTACCTACGCGTTCCGAAGCCTGCTCGACGCCGGGGCCAGGCTCGCCTTCGGGAGCGATTGGACGGTAGCGCCGATTGACCCGCTTCAAGGGATCTACGCGGCAGTGACGCGCCGGACGCTGGACGGAGCGTGGCCCGGCGGGTGGGTTCCGGAGCAGCGGATCGGCGTGGACGTCCTTGTGGCGCGTCAGGGCACCGATCGCGA
>CAZVKD010000337.1:0-3061 GCA_964627675.1 uncultured Gemmatimonadaceae bacterium | reverse complement strand
TGGCCAGTTCCAGCCTCATTCGGCAAGGCCACCATCGTCCGTACGATTGCCATGTGCTCCTCGAATACCTGCACGTCGTCGGCAGCGAAGTTCGCCAGCGCCGCAGCGCCGTCCGCCGTGCCACTCAGCGTGGCTTCCGCGGGCGCACCTTCCCCTTCGACCGGCGCGTTTTTTTTCCGCCGGGTCCGCGGCGGCGTGCGGCAGGATCAGAGCGATCTCCTCGCGGAGCTGCGCCTGCGCCACCTGCAGCCGGGCTTCCGCCAACGCCTGCTCCAGTTCGATCACCTGCTCGGCCACCGCGGTGCTCTTGCTCGGCCGGCCCGGCGGTCGTGGCTCGAGCGCCGCCAGCGCCGCCTGCAGCGCCTGCTGCCGCAATTGATGGAAACGGGTCGGGCCGACGGCCAGGTCGCGACAGGCCTGCTGCAGCCGCAGGCCGCCCGCCAGCGTGCTCAGGATCGCCTTGAGCCGATTCCTGCTCGGCACCGAGCCGTTCAGCTTGTCCACGAAGTCCACCCCCGCCGGATAACGTCCCCGCATGACACACTCCTCCCTGGAACACCTCGTGCGCCGCGCCCGCACCGGAGCGCGGCGCACGAACACCCTCCTGGCTCAGGAACCGGACACGACCGGTGACGCCGCCGCCGCGCTGGCGGCCTCCGTCTGCAGACGCGCCGCCGCCCGCAGCGCCCGCGCCACCGGCCGCCGCCGCCGCCGCTTCGTGCCGTTACGTTCCGGCTTCACCACCGGCGGCGGCGGCAGACCGATCGCCCGCTGTGCCGCACGCACCAGCGCTTGCTGACGGGCACACTCGCGCCGCAACTGCTCGCACTCGCTGCGCAACGCGGCCAGGGCGCTGGCCGCCGATGGCCCTCGTCCGCGGTCCCGCGGTTCGCAGGCCACGAGGATACCGTGCAGGGCCTGCTGCTCCAAGAGATAGTAGTGCGGCAGCGACACCGCCAACGCCTCGGCCGCCGCCGTCGGCGTCCGTGCCCCGGCCAGCACTTCGAGAATGGCCGCCGCCCGCTTGCGCGCCAGGGCGCTGGCCCCTTCACCCAGGTCCCGCCCCGGACGCGCCTGCCCGCCACGGCCCGACGGCACGCGCGGCGCGGACGCACTGGTTGCCTCTTTCATGACCCACCTCCTTCCGCACCGAACGCGTCGGCCAGCCGCTGCCGCCCCTCGTCCAAAGGCGACGTCCCCGGCGCCGGCTCATCGGCCTCGCGCAGCTCTTCCCCGGCCACGACCGCGCCGGGACAGAGCGGCTCGGGCAGCGCCGGCTTCGCCGCTGCTGCCGCCAGGTCGATCTCCTGCCGCACCCCCTCCGGACCAGTCAGGATGACACGCTCGCCCTCGCCATGAATGCTCACCGGCTTGCCGCCGACCTGGCCGGTCAGGTACAAGGGCTCGCGCGGCAGACCGTGCCGGGCCAGCTCCAACGCGTTGGCCGCCACTCGCGCCTGCAAGGTCTTGCGCACCTCCGGCGCCGCGCCGAAGTAGCGGTCGGCCGGCGCCAGACCGCCGATCCCCTGGTTCGGCCGCTGGAAGTTGTAATGGTCGATGAACAGGCCGATCCGCCGCTGGGCATCGCCCAGGTCGAGGAAGACGGCGCGCTCGACGCACTCGCGCCAGAGGGTGCCCCAGAAGCGTTCGATCTTGCCGAGGGTCTGCGGATGCCGCGGCCGGGCCACGATCTGCTTGATGCCATGCTTGGCCAGTTCGCGGCTGAACTGGCTCTGGCCGCGCCAGGTGACGTACTGGGTGCCGTTGTCGGTCAGGATCTCGTCGGGCAGGTCGTAATTGGCCAGGCCGGCGCGGAGCACCTCGAGGACCAGAGCGGTCGACTGGCTGACGTGCAGCCCGTAGCTGACGAGGAAGCGGCTGTGGTCGTCGAGGAAGGCGACCAGGTAGACGCGGCGGTTCTGCCGTTTGAGGACGAAGGTGAACAGGTCGGTCTGCCAGAGCTGGTTGGGCCGGGCGCGTTCAAAGTGCCGGACCTTGTCGGGATGGGGCCGGGTCGGCTCCTCGTGCAATTCGTAGCCGGCCTCGCGAAGGACGCGCGCGACGGCGGCGGGGCTGGCCGGCAGGGCGGGTCCGCGGTGGAGCATGTCGCTGAGGCGTTGGCAGCCCCAGTCGGGGTTGGCTTGCTTGAGCATGAGGATGCTACGTCGGGTGAGTTCGTGGAGCCGGCTTCCCTGGGGTCCACCGCGTGGCCGCTCGAGCAGTCCGCTCGGTCCCTCGCGGTCGAAGCGTCGCTTCCAGTTGTAGAGGGTGTGCTTGGACAGGCCGACGAGGGCGGCGAAGTCAGCGGCGGGCAAGCCGCTCCGCTGCCAGGTATCGAGGAGGAGCAGCCGCTGTTGCGGGGTGTGGTTCTCGGCCGTCACCCGTGGCGGCGCGGCGGTGGCCGGCGCGACCGCGCGGCGTTGTCGGGCGTTGCGTTGGCCGCAGCCGGACAGGGGTGGCGTGGCGGTCGTGGGCTCGCGGTCCGGTTCGGCCGCTTCGGGCTCGACCCATTGCGGCTCGGCGGCTTCCGGGTCGGCAAACTCGTCTTGCTCGAAGGGACCGGGGTGATTAAACTCCGGCGGTCGGGCTCCGTTGGAAGCCCCTTCTCCTCCCGTGGCCTCCGGCAGCCTGCCGCGGTGCGCGTCCTCTTCCTTCCGGTTGACCCTCGGATCGTCGGTTCCGTCCTGGGGCGTATCCTGCCCGGCAATCGGCTCCTGTGTGTGTTCTGATCGTGCTGCATGAGACATAGAGCCTCCCTCACTGCGGGTCGTGCCCGCGGCTGGGGAGGAGGCAATTCCTTCACACGATTAAACCGCCAAAACGGCAAACATTTCGGGAAGTGGCACATAGGTGACGCTCGGTCCCTGGCGCGCACCCGGAGCACATTCGCGACGGGCGGCCAGGGCCAGCGGATCTTTGGCCGTCGCCTTCGGGCCGCCCCAAATGCGGATGTCGTCGAACCAGCAGGTCCCTCGGCCGAGCCCCTCCTCGAGATTCGGCAGCAGGAGGAGCGGGTCGCCTTCCAGCGGGACGGGCAGACCGTCGCCGCCGCCCAGATTCT
>CAZVKD010000336.1:994-3077 GCA_964627675.1 uncultured Gemmatimonadaceae bacterium | reverse complement strand
GGCGTGCTGCGTCAGGTGATGAAGATCCCGCGCGCCGCCGGTCTCCCGCTCATCTCGCGGATCAAGATCATCTCGTCGCTCGATATCGCCGACCGGCTGCGCCCGCAGGATGGGCGCGCCCGCGTGGCCGTCAACGGGCTTCCGGTGGATCTCCGCGTGTCCACGCTCCCGGCGTCGCTCGGCGAGAAGGTCGTGATCCGGATCCTCGATTCGAGCCGCACGGTCTTGTCGCTGGATTCGTTGGGGCTCAATCCGGAGGAGGCCGCCGCGATTCGTTCCCTGCTCGACAACCGCGACGGCATCATCCTCGTCACCGGTCCCACGGGATCGGGCAAGACGACGACGCTGTATTCGGCGCTGCGACACGTGCAGAGCGAGGGCGTGAACATCGTGACGGTGGAAGATCCCGTCGAGTATCGTCTTGCGGGTATCGTGCAGGTGCAGGTCCACGAGAAGGCCGGACTCACCTTCGCGGCGGCGCTCCGCTCCATTCTTCGGCAGGATCCCGACGTGGTGCTGGTGGGCGAGATCCGCGACAAGGAGACCGCGCAGATCGCCGTCCAGGCGTCGCTCACCGGCCACCTGGTGCTGTCCACGCTCCACACCAACGATGCGCCCAATGCCGTCACGCGGCTGATTGACATCGGGATCGAGGGCTTCAAGATCGCCACCGCCCTGCGGGGCGTGGTGGCGCAACGCCTGATGCGGCGCCTGTGCCCCACGTGCAAGGAAGTGTGGGTGGAGACCATCCCGCAGAAGCTCCACCGCTGGATCCCGCCGGACACGCCGCTCTACCGGGCGGTGGGCTGTCCGGAATGCGCCATGACCGGTTACCGCGGCCGGTTCTCCATCGTCGAAGTGCTGCTGGTCACGCCGGAAGTGGAGCGACGCATCGGCGCCAATGAAACGGCCGATCGGATTGCCGACGCCGGGCGCGCGTCCGGCATGAAGACGTTGTGGGACAGCGGGCTGTCGCACGTGCTCCGCGGCGAGTCCACGATTGACGAGTTGCTCCGGGTGGTGGACGTGCCGCAGGAGGACTCTTCCGCGCCGCCGCCCCGAGCCTCGGGCGCCAAGCGCGCCTCCGGCGCGGTCGCGCCGCCGCGGCCGTCGCGAGAGCCCCGCACGTCGGGGGAAACGCCCCAACCCGCCGCCGAAGCGGCCGCGCCGCCGCGGCCAATCCTGGGTGAGTTCGAGCTGCTGGTGCCCGCCGAGCCGGCCCGAGCGGAGGCGGCCAGCGCCCGCGTCCTGTTGGTGGATGACGAGGACATGTTGCGCCGCGTGATGCGGGATCTGCTGGAACGAGACGGCTACACGGTGGTGGAGGCGGCCGACGGCGTCGAGGCCCTCGATCAGGTGGACCGCCACGCGCCCGACATCATCGTGCTCGACCTCAATCTTCCGGGTCTCGACGGTTACGGAGTGCTTTCCCACCTTCGGTCCCGCCCCGTCACGAGCCACATTCCTGTGGTGGTGCTGACGGCGCGAGGGGATGAAGAGTGCGAAGTGCGCGTGTTCGAGATGGGCGCGGACGACTTCCTCAGCAAACCGTTCCGGGCCCGCGCGCTCTCAGCCCGGTTGGCGGCTGTCCTGGGGCGCACCAGACGGCGGCAGGAGCAGACCTAGCAGAGGTGAACGACGGCGGAGGTCGCCAGCCTGTCACCCGCCGGTGCCGGATTTCGCCAGCACCTCCCCAGCCGCCTGCCGCAGGTCCGCCGCGCTGAACGGCTTCCGGACGTAGCGACACCCGAGCCCGCGGAGCCATTGCTCTGTCGCGGGGCGCACGTCGCCGGTTGCCAGGATCGTGCGATCACGCAGCCCAGGCCACCGGCTCACCAGGATGTCCGCAAACGTGCTTCCGTCGGCGACACTGGCCGCCGGATCGGCGATGATCAAGTCGAAGTCTCGCTCACTCAGCAGCTGGACGCCGTGGCCTGCGTCGCGGGCGGCCTCGACGTGATGCCCGGCGCCTGACAACAACGCGGTGATCATCCCGCGCACGGCGGGGTCTCCGTCCACCAGCAAGACGCTGCCGTGTCGGGGGCCGGCCGGGTCGGCCGATGGCTCGGGCCGCGCGAGAGCC
>CAZVKD010000336.1:0-984 GCA_964627675.1 uncultured Gemmatimonadaceae bacterium | reverse complement strand
CGGGCCGCCAGGTCGTCCTCATCGACTGGAGCCTCGAGGGCCGCGGCATTGCCGGGACGGTCATGGCGAACAGCGCTCCGCCCTCGGGCGCCCGATGCACTTCGAGCGCGCCGCCGTGCCGGGCCACGATGCTGAACGACAGCGACAGCCCGAGGCCCGTTCCCTGGCCCGGCTCTTTGGTGGTGAAGAACGGATTGAAGATGTCCGCCATGTGCTCGTCGGGAACGCCGGGCCCGGTGTCCTCCACCTCGAGTACCACGCGGCTGCCTTGCTGGCGCGTGCGCACGGTGACCTGGCGGGGACGTCCCGGAGGATTGGCCCCGACGGCCTGGACCGCATTGGTCAACAGGTTCACTACCACCTGCTGGAGCTGGTACCGATCGCCGCGCACCGGTGGGAGATCTGGTGCCAGGTCCGTGCGCAGGGTGATCTCTCGCAACCGAACCTCGTAACCGATCAGCAACGCGCTCCGGCGCGCGACATCGTTCAGATCCACCGTGCCGAACTCCCCCGGGCCCTGCCGTGCGAACGTCAGCAGGTTGCGCACGATCTTGCCTGCCCGCTCGGCCTGGTCATGAACCACGGCGAGGTGCTCGCGGGCGCGGGCGGGCATGCCGGGCTGTTCGGTCAGCAGCTCGGCCAATCCCGCGATCGAGGTCAGCGGGTTGTTGAGCTCGTGCGCCACGCCGGAGACGAGCTGCCCGACGGCTGCCATCTTCTCATGCTGGATGAACTGCGCCTCGAGCGCCTTTCGCTCGGTGACGTCGTCAATCAGCGCCACCAGCCCGCCGGGCTCGCCGCCGGGCATCGGCGCGGCGTGGACTTGGAAGATCCGCCGCAAGCGCTCGGAGCGGATGGTGAGGCCCGCGGGCCGCTCGCCACGCCGCGCGCTGTCCAGCAGGGCTGCGACGTCCGCGGACTGGCCGAACACCGTCTCTACGAACGGCACGCCGGGCACCTCGGTGATCGGCCGTTGAACGATCT
>CAZVKD010000335.1:0-3115 GCA_964627675.1 uncultured Gemmatimonadaceae bacterium | reverse complement strand
GAAGAGCACACGGAAGAAGGACTTGCCCGCGATCGGCTGCGAGCAGAGGAAGGCCAGGCCGAGCCCGATCAGGAACTGGACCGTGCAGCCCACGAGCACGTAGAAGAGCGTCGTGCCCAGCGTGCCCCAGGGCGTGCCGCTCAGCGCCTGCGTCCGGCCGCCCGGCCCGGGCCGCACCTCGTAGGGCGGCGGAAAGGAATCCACGTGATGGCTCAGGTCCCCCGCCGCCGTGAGAAACGGCGGCTTGCGATACTCGTCGCCGCAGTCACCCGGAATGGGCGCCAGGCCGGCGCACGCGGCCTCGAGCGCCGCGCGGTCACCATCGTCGAGCGAGAACTCCCCCACGCGCACCGTGTCGGCGATATGCTCGCGTTCGCCCAGCCGGGCGCCGACGATGACGGCCGCGACACCGGGCTGCTCCAGGACGTAGCGACTGGCCACGTTGGCCACGGACACGCCGTGCCGGCGGGCCACGGCCGCCGCGGCGCGGAGCAGGGTCTGAAGGACCGGCCAGCCTCCTGCCGCCCGGATGAACCGCCCGTACTTCATCCGCGCCCAGGTGTCCAGTCGCTCCCAGTCCGGCTCCGGCTTGCCAAGCCAGCGGTCCGTCAGGAAGCCGCCGGCCAGAGTGCCGTAGCAGAGGAGTTTGACGCCGCGTTCCTGGCAGTAGGCCGCCATGCGTGCGGCCGGCCGGCGATCGAGCAGCGAGAAGCAGACCTGGTTGGACACGATCTCGATCCCGCTCGCCAGCGCGACGCGGAGGTGCGCGGTATCGAAGTTGGTGAGGCCGAGGTGGCGGATCAGGCCCTCGCCTTTCAGCTCCTCGAGCCAGAAGAGGCAGTCCAGCCAGCGCGGGTCCGCGTAGCTCCAGGCGTGAAATTGCAGGAGGTCAATGCGATCCGCGTTCAGACGCGCCAGCGAGCGCTGCACCGCGGCTCGCACGTCCCGCCTGGTGACGGGTCCGGGTCGGGGCACCCACTTCGTGAGGCGCTCGACCGCTCCGTGCCCCGGGCGGAGGACGTACCGGCCGACGATGTCCTCGGCGGAGCCGTAGTGGTCGGCCATGTCGAACGTGGTGAGGCCGGCGCGAACGTATGGCTCCATCGCGGCCGCCGCCTCGTCCAGATTGACGCGGCGCCCGTCCCGCTCCATGTCGGCGATCTGCCACAAGCCGGTCACGATCCGGGAGATCGCCAACCCCGGGGCGAGTTCCATGCGCTCAACCGATCGGCTCATGGTCCGGACGCTGGACGCTCACTGGTGGGTTGATCGCCGGTGATTGGATAGCAGGTTACTCGGGGGGAAGCCGGGCAAACACCGCCTCCACGTCCACGCCGCGTTGGCGCAGCTTGCCCAGTTCCCGCCGGTACACCGCGCTCGCGAGCGCCATCACGACCAGCCACACGTAGGTGGAGTGGTAGTACCACGCGGGCTGGGCCGTGGAGAGGTCGTTCCACGCGTGGATGGCCAGAAACGCGCCCAGCGCGACGACGCCCGCTCCCGCCACGGCGACCCGCGCGCCGGGCGCCGCGAGCACGCGGATGTCCCGCGCGATCCCGGGGTTCCTGGCCGGCAGCGCCAGCACGCTCAGCGCCATGAGCAGGAAGGTCACCAGCATCGAGATGACGAGAATGTCCACGCCGAGGAAGAAGTCCCCGGCCAAATGACTGCCCATCACGCCGAGGCTCGCCATCACGCCGCTGGCCATGAGCGCCACGTGGGGCGTGCGGCGCGTGGGGTGCACCCGCGCCACCGCCCGCGGAAAGATGCCGTCTTCCGCCCAGGCGAACATCAGCCGGGAGACGGCGAGCAACATGGCGGGAAGATCGTTGGTGAGCGCCACCGCCGCGCCGGCCACGATCGCCACCGTCCAGGCCGGCGCCAGGACGTAACCCAAGAGACCCGGAGCGGTGACGTCGCGTTGCGCCGCCTGTTCGGCCACATAGCTCCAGGGGACGGCGTGGTACACGGCCGCCGTGAACCACAGATAGAACGCGCCCACCACCACCACCGCGACCCCGATCGCGAGCGGCAGCGTGCGATGGGGATCGCGCGCCTCGCCGCCGGCCTGCGCGATCGAATCGAACCCGATGAAACTCGAGAACAGGAGCACCGACGCCGGCAGGAACGTCGCCAGGCTGAACGGCGGCGCGTCCTGCGGCAGGATCTCGCGTCCGTCCCGATCGAGCACGGCCGCGGCGAAGTCCCCGTGATCGAAGGCGAACCCCGCCGCGACCACGACGCCCCCGAGCGCGAACATGAGAAACATCAGCGGCACCAGTGTCCGTTCGTAGGACTTGAGGCCGCGGAGGTTGACCGCCACGAACGTCCACAGAAAGACCAGCGCCACCGTGAGGCGGACCGGGCGGCGCTCGAGCGCGCCGGCCGCGCCCCCCCATCCAGCCGCGCCGGCGATGTCGCGCAGAAAGGGGACCAACACGTACGCCACGACCCCGATGGCGATGGACAACCCGAACCACTGCGAGAAGCTCGCCACGAAGCCGAGGTAGGGGCTGAGGGCGCGGCTGGCGTACACGTAGCTGCCGCCGGCGCGCGGCATGGCCGAAGCCAGGACGGCGTAGGCCAGCGCCGCCAGCACGGCCGGGACGGCCGCGATCACGAAGGCGTGAAGGACGTACGGTCCGATCCCCGGCACGCTGCGCTGGATCGAGAAGGGGATGACGTTGATGGCGGCGCCGATCATGGAGCAGATCCCCGTGGCCACGAGACCCAGCAGGCCGAGGTCCCGCGAGAGGCCGGATCGGACGGGGCCGGGCGGCGACGTCACCCGAGCGCGGGGGGCGGGAGCGGGGGCGGGGCCGGGACCTGCGTCCGAGCGAGCGGCGGCAGCCGGGCGAGACCGAAAAAAGGCGGCGCGTCGCCATCGCCCACCACCAGGTTCGCCACCAGCTCGCCCACGGCCGGCCCCATCTTGAATCCGTGACCCGACCCGCCGCCCGCCACCCAGGCGTTGGTCGCCGCCGGCAGCCGGTCAATGATGTAGTGGCCGTCCGGGGAGTTCTCGTACTGGCACACGCGCCCGCCGAGCAGCGAGGCCCCGGCAAGCGCGGGGAAGCGCCGCTCGAGATAGGCCCGCGCGGCCTGAGCGCCGTGG
>CAZVKD010000334.1:0-3124 GCA_964627675.1 uncultured Gemmatimonadaceae bacterium | reverse complement strand
GGTCGGGGCCATCGAGCAGGCCCTTCCGGCGCGCGTCATTGCCATCGGCGGGATCACGCCCGAGCGCGCCCGGCAGTGTCGAGCGGCGGGGGCCTGGGGGGTCGCGGCGGTGTCGGCGCTGTGGCACGCCGCCGATCCCGGTTCGGCCGTCCGGGCGATGCTGTTATCTTTCCATACGTGAGCCGGATTCGCATCATGGTGAACGGCCAGGCGAAGCAGCTGGCCAACGAGACATCGCTGTTGGAGTTGCTGCAATCGCTGGATCTCGACCCGCGCCTGGTGGTCGTGGAACACAACCGGAAGATCGTACGGCGCGGCGAGCTCGGATCCACGGCACTCGCCGACGGCGATGCGGTGGAAGTGGTACACTTCGTGGGCGGAGGCTGATGACGACCGCAATCGCCGCGCCGGTAGATCCACCGCTTGCGATCGGCGGGCGCACGTTCCGCTCGCGCCTCATGGTGGGCACCGGCAAATATCGCGACAACGCGACCATGGTCGAAGCGATCGAGGCGTCGGGCGCCGAGATCGTCACCGTGGCCGTCCGGCGCGTGGACCTGGACCGCCGCAACGAACAAGGCATCCTCTATCACCTGGACCCCAAGCGCTTCTTTCTCCTGGCCAACACCGCCGGGTGCTACTCGGCCGACGATGCCGTGCGCTACGCGCGGCTGGCGCGCGAGGCGGGCTTCAACCAGTTCATCAAGCTGGAAGTGATCGGCGACGCCGAGACGCTGCTGCCCGACACGGACGGATTGCTGCGGGCGGCGCGCACCCTGGTGAAGGAAGGGTTCCAGGTGCTGGCGTACACCAACGACGATCTCGTCACCGCGCTCCGGCTGGAGGAGGCGGGCTGCGCGGCCGTCATGCCCCTGGCCTCGCCCATCGGGAGCGGCCTGGGGCTGCTGAACCCCTACACCGTCCGACTGATCAAGCGACGGCTCTCGGTCCCCGTGATCGTGGACGCGGGCGTCGGCACCGCATCCGACGCCTGCGTCACCATGGAACAGGGGGTTGACGGGATCCTGATGAACACCGCGCTGGCGGAAGCCCGCGATCCGGTCCTGATGGCGCGCGCCATGCGGCTCGCCGTCGAGGCCGGGCGGGCCGCGTTTCTTGCCGGCCGCATGGCGAGACGCGAGGTGGCCGTTCCGTCGAGCCCGACGACGGGACTCCTGGACTGAGGTGGGCGCGCCGGGGAGCGCGGCGCGACGGGCGGCGTTCGAGATCCTGCGGGCCACCCGGGCCGGCGAGTTGTTCGAGGCCGCGCGGGACCGCACACTGGCCGGGCTGAGCGAACGGGACGCCCGACTGGCTCACGAGATCGCCGCCGGCGTCCTTCGTCACCGCCGCTTCCTGGATGCGCAGGTTCGCCGCCTCGTGGCCGATCGCTGGCGCTCGGTGCCGGCGAGCCTGCGGGATGTGCTCCGCATCGGCGCCTACCAGCTCCTGGCGCTGGACCGGGTGCCGCCGTACGCCGCCGTGGCAACGGCGGTGGATCTGGCCAGGACGCGCCACGGCACCAGGAGCGGTGCGTTCGTGAACGCGGTGCTGCGCGGGCTCGCCCGATCCAGGCCGGCGCCGCGGCTCGATGCGGCGGGCGACGCCGCCCAGGCGGGGCGCACCGACGCGCAGCAGTTGGCTGAGCGGTTTTCGCACCCCGATTGGCTGGTCGCACGATGGCTTGGCGCCTTCGGCCGCGAAGCGACCGAGCGACTGCTGGCGCACCACAGCCGGCGACCGCCGCTCCATCTCCAGCCCCTCCGGTGGACGCGAGACGATCTCGCCCGGGCGGCGACGGCGGCCGCGCTGGCAGCGGAACCGGCCGCCGGCACCGCCGGGTTGCTGGTTCGGGCGCGCACCCCGCGGCAGGTGCCGGGGTTCAGTGAAGGTGCATTCGTGGTACAGGGTGCGGGGCAGGCACAACTGCTTGACTCGGTGAGGCTGAGGCCGGGAAGCCGCGTGTGGGACGCCTGCGCCGCCCCGGGCGGGAAGACGGCGATCCTGGCCCGGGCCCACGTGGTCGTGGCGTCCGATCGCTCGCGCAAGCGGCTTGGGCTTCTGCGCGAAACGCTGCGCCGCACGGCCTCGAAGGCCCTGGTAATGGTGGCGGATGCGCGGCAGCCCCCCGTGCGGCCCGGAGCGGTGGATGTGGTGTGGCTCGACGCGCCCTGTTCGGCCACCGGAACGATCGCTCAGCACGCGGACGCGCGCTGGAGGCTCACTCCCCGGCGGTTGGCACGGCTCGCCGGTGCGCAGTCGGAATTGCTGGACGCCGTGGCCGCGATTCCCGCGCCGGGGGGCACCGTCGTGTACACGACCTGTTCTTTGGAACGGGAAGAGAACGAGGCGCAGGTGGATCGGTTTCTCCGCGGGCACCCAGAATACCGCAGGGATCAGCCGGACTTGTTCGTGTTCCCGCCCGCCAGCGGGGCCGACGGTGGCTACCGCGCGGTGCTGCGTCGAGCCTGATGCGCGTCCGCCGTCACCTTCCACCGGGGATCAACTGGGCCGGGCTCACGGCTCCGCTGGTCCGTCTCGCGCGTCGCCGAGGCGCCCTGGTGGCCGTGGCCGCCTTTCTCGGAGCGGCACTGGTCGGCTACGCCGTTGCGGCGCTGGTGTTGTTCCCGGCCCCGATCTTCGCGGCGAGTCAGCGAGTTCCGCGCGTCCTGGGGCTCACGCTGGAGGCCGCGCGCGAGGCGCTTGCGCTGGCGCAGCTCAAACCGGAGGAGAGCGAGCGGATTCGCCACCCGACCTACGCCGCGGGCACGATCGTGTGGCAGGACCCGCCGCCGGACGTGCTGGTACCTCAGGGAACCAGCGTGGCGTTGTCGGTGAGCACCGGCCCGCCACGAATCCCGGTCCCGGACGTGGCGGGCCACAACGAACCCGTCGCCCGCCTGCTGATCGAGGCGGCGGGGCTTCGAGTGTCGGGGGTGGATACCGCGCAGACGGCGGCGGCAAGAGGGGTGGTGGTCAATACCCGGCCGCCCCCGGGAACGGCCCTCGTTACGGGGCGGGGGGTGACGCTCGTGGTGAGCGCGGGGGCACCCACGATCGCCGTACCCGACCTCAGCGGGCTCGCGCTCGAAGAGGCGCGCAAGGTGCTCGAGGAGTCAGGGCT
>CAZVKD010000333.1:0-3129 GCA_964627675.1 uncultured Gemmatimonadaceae bacterium | reverse complement strand
CCTCAGGCGGGCGAAAGACGCGGCCCGTGCCAGCGTGGCCATGGTGGACATTCTCCACGAAGTGACCGATGCCACACGGCCCGAGGAGATCTTCCAGGTTCTGACTCGGCGCGTGGGCCGCTTGATGAGCCTGGCCCGCTGCTCCATGGTGCTCGCGGAGGCAGGCAGTACTACGGGACTCGTGGTCGCGGCCTATGAAGACCCGGCGCTGCGGGACCTCCAGGTGGACCTGCAGAAGTATCCCGAGATTCTGCACGCGCTCCGGATCAAGGGGCCCGTGCTGGTAGCCAACGTCGCCACCGACCCGTTGTACGCCGAGATCCGTCAGCGCTGGGAGCGGGAAGGCACTCGGGTGCCGACGCGCTCGGCCATCGCCGTCCCGTTCCAGCTCAAGGGGGGCCGGTCCGGCGTGTTCTTCCTGCGCAACAACGAGGGCGAGGCGAGGCTGACAGAAGCGGACGCGCAGTTCGCCGACTCGGTCATTCGGAAAGCCGTCGCGGCCATCGAGAAGGGCTACGACATGGCGGCGGCGCTGTCCGAGAAGGAGCGCTATGAGCAACTGGCCACGGTGGACCAGCTGACCGGGTGCCTGAACCGGCGCGCGCTCCAGGAGCGCCTGGAAACCGAGCTCGACCGCGCCCGGCGGTACGCCTTCCACCTCACCGTCCTGTTGCTGGACCTCGATCGGTTCAAGCACATCAACGACACACGGGGGCACCTGGCCGGGGACGCGGTGCTTCGCCAGGTGGGCGCCATCCTGCGCGAGGACGTTCGCTCCGTGGACATCGCGGGTCGCTTCGGCGGCGAGGAATTCGTGATCGGCCTTCCCAACACGGCCGAGGACGGCGGCCTGGTTTTCGCCGAGCGTCTGCGCCAGCACGTCGCCGAGCATCCCTTCGCCGTGGGTCACGAGACGTTGCGGGTCACCGTGTCCATCGGGGTGGCCACGTTCCCGTCGGCCGGGGTGCAGACGCTCGAGGAGCTGTTCGCGCGCGCCGACGCCGCGCTCTACCGGGCCAAGCACGCCGGCCGTAACTTGGTCCGCCTATGAGCTGGCGCCGGTGCCCGCGCTGCGGGAACACGCTCGAGGGAGACGCCCGGTTCTGCCCCAGGGATGGCAGCCCGCTGGTGGAAATGTCCGGCCCGCCGCCCTCGGCAACGCGGCCTGCCGCAGGAGGCGTCGCGGAGGCCGCCAAGACCACGGTCCGCAAGGCCGTGACACCCCAGCCCTCCAAGGGTCTCGATCCCGCGGCGACGCTCTCCAGTCAGGTGCTCGACACCCGCTATTCCATCGTGCGGAAACTGGGCGAGGGCGGGATGTCGTACGTGTATGAAGCGCGCGAGATCAACAGCGGCGAGTCGGTCGCCATCAAGGTGCTCAGCCCCAAACTCGGCCGCGATTCGAGTTCGGTGGAGCGGCTGCGCCGTGAGGCGGGTTTGGCCATGCGGTTGGATCATCCCAATGTCTGCCGCATCCTGCGCCTCGGGGAGACCGAAGACGGATTGATCTACCTCGTGATGCCCTATCTCCGCGGCGAGCTGCTGTCCGATCGCGAGGTCAAGCGCGGGCCCATGGCGGTCGAGTTCGGGGTTGACCTGCTGGTGCAGGTGTGTGCCGGTCTCCACCACGCCCATCAGCTGCACATCGTTCACCGCGACCTCAAGCCGGAAAACGTCATGCTGGTGCCGCAGCCCGACGGCACCGAGCGCGCGGTCGTGATGGACTTCGGGCTGGCAAAGGAGAACCGCGCCGGATCCGGCCTCGCCAAGCTCACGGCCACCGGAATCATCCTCGGCACGCCGGAGTTCATGAGTCCGGAGCAGATCCGCGGGAAGGACCTGGACGCTCGGAGCGACGTGTACGCGCTGGGCATCATGGCGTTCGAGATGTTCACCGGGAAGCTGCCGTTCCAGGGGCGAAACGCTCAGGAAATGATGATCGCGCGCCTGCGCGGTCAGCCGACGCCGCTGCGTCAGGTCCGGCCGGACCTGCCTCCCAGACTGGAGACGGTGCTGGCCAAGGCCATGGATACCGAGCCGGCCAATCGCTACCCAACGGCGCGGGACTTTGGTCTGGCGCTGCTCGAGACGCTGGGGGCGACCGCGCCGCCTCGCCTCCGGGCGCTCTTGGTCTAGGGCGGTCGTCCGGCCGCGCTTGCCGGGCGAATCGCCGCCCCGGGATATTTGCGGTCCACGCTCGCGAACCGTTGGCGCGGCTCCATGAAACGCCTGCCCGCTCTCGATCCCCCCGAGTACGTCAATTGGCAGCCCGATCCGGAGTTGGTTCGGGCCTATCCGGAGGTGTGGCGGCGTGACCCGGCGCGCCGCGCGCTGGTCGAGGGCCTCGCTCGCGGCGACTTGCTTGCGATGTATGCCGGCATGCTGCGCACCCGGTTGCATGACACCATGCTCAAGCGGTGGGTGCGGCAGGGTGTGATCTCGAAGGCGTGGCTCGGGACGGGGGAAGAGGCGACCACGGTGGGTCCGGTGCACGCGCTGGATCGAACGCGTGACGTGGTGGCGCCGGTCATCCGCAACGCCGGCGCCTGCTGCGAGATGGGAATGCCCGTGGCCGACATGCTTCGGGGATATCTGGCGACCTACGACTCGCCCTCCAGGGGACGCGACGGCCACGTGGGGAGCTGGGCCCATCGCGTGGTGCAGCCGATCAGCAACCTCGGCAACATGCCGCCGGTCACGGTGGGCATCGCGCTCGCGTTCCAGATGCGGGGAGAGCCGGCCGTGGCGCTGACCTGGGTGGGGGATGGTACGGTGAAGGTCGGGGCCACGCACGAGGCGCTGAACTTCGCCGCCGTCAAACGGCTGCCGGCGATCTTCATCGTGCAAAACAACCAGGTCGCGCTCGGCACGCCGGTGCAATGGGCACACCTGCCTGGATCGTTCGATGACTTGCACCAGGCGTACGGCTGTGCCGGATGGTCGTTCGACGGCAACAACGTGCTGGACGCCTACGCCGCCACGCGCCTCGCCGCCGAGCGCTGCCGGCGGGGCGAGGGGCCGGTCATCCTCTCGGCGACCACGTTCCGCATGGGCGGGCATGCAACCCACGATGAACAGGAAGCTCGAGCCGTGTTGCCTGCCGACGCGTTTGCCTACTGGGGCCGGCGC
>CAZVKD010000332.1:0-3139 GCA_964627675.1 uncultured Gemmatimonadaceae bacterium | reverse complement strand
GCTCGTCGCCGCGGCCGCGGTCACGCTGCGGGCCCAGCCCCCGCCCCGGGACGCCGCGTCGGCCGAGGTGCCGGCGTTCGTTCGAATCCGGGTGGCCGGCGGCCGAAAGGAGCACCTGCGCGTCGGAGACATCGTCGGCGTCTTGCTGAACACGGGCGGGCTCGCCCGCGAGGACGTCGGCCGGGTGGACGTGCGGGAGACGCTGTCGTTCGTCGAGGTCCGCGCGGCCGCCGCCGAGCGCGCGCTCGCCGGATTGAACGGCCGAACGGTGCGCGGGCGGAGGATCACAGCGCGCCTGGAGCGACGCTAGGCGGTCAGCGCCGCACCCCGCGCTCGAGCGCGGCCTTGAGCGCCTGCCCGGCGCGAAACACCGGGACCAGGGCCGCGGGAATCTCAATGGCGCGCCCGGTGCGAGGGTCGCGCCCGGGACGCGCCGGCCGGCGCCGCGCAACGAAGCTGCCGAACCCGGTGATCTGTACCTTCCCGCCGCGACGCAGTTCCGCCGCGATCAGCCCGCTGGCCCCAAACAACACGGCGACGGCCTTGGCCGCCTGCGGCTTCGACAGTCCGGCGCGCTCGGCGAGCGCGCGCACCAGTGCAGCCTTGTTCACCCGACTCGACTCCAGCCTCTATGCGTTTCGGGGGGTGGACGGCAATATGGCCCAACCGATCGCGCTCGCAAGCGGCACAGGGACCATCCCGGCGCGCGTGGCTTGCCCCGCCCGGGCGCCGGGCGATAACCTCCCGCGCCCGCGCGACACGACGCGCGTCACTCAACCGAGACCCCGGCGCTCACATGTACGGCACGGCCCACGCAGGCTGGATCGAAGTCATTAGCGGCGTGATGTTCAGCGGCAAGAGCGAGGAGCTCATCCGCCGGGTGCGACGCGCCATCATCGCCCGCCGAAAGGTCCAGGTGTTCAAGTCGCACCTCGATGATCGCTACGGCGTGTATGCCGTGAGCACGCACGACGGCATCACGGTGGACGCCCAACCCGTGAGTACGTCGTTCGACATCGCCCGATTGGTCCGGCCGGACGTGAGCGTGGTCGCGATTGACGAAGCGCAGTTCCTGGATCACGGCATCGTGGGCGTGGCCACGGACCTGGCGGGCCGGGGCGTGCGCGTGATCCTGGCCGGCACGGACACCGACTTCCGCGGCGAGCCGTTCGGCCCGATGCCCCAGCTCCTGGCCGTGGCCGAGCTGGTGGACAAGCTGCACGCCATCTGCGTCGTGTGCGGCGAGCCGGCCTGCCGCAACCAGCGGTTGCTGGACGGGAGGCCAGCGCCGTTCGACTCGCCCACCATCATGGTGGGCGGCCGCGAGGCGTACGAGGCCCGGTGCCGTCGTTGCCATGTCGTCCCGCGGCCCAACGCCGCCCAGACGTCCCTGTTGTGAACCCGGCGTCCCCCCCATGCTCAACGTCGGGCTGACCGGCAACGTCGCCGCCGGCAAGTCGCTGGTCGCCGGCTGGTTCGCGGAATGGGGAGCCACGGTCGTGGACGCGGATCAACTGGTGCGCGACGTCCAGCGGCCCGGATCGCCGGTGCTCGCGGCGATCAGCGAAACGCTGGGCCGGGCGTTCATCGCGCCGGGCGGCGAACTCGACCGGCCGGCCCTCCGCCGCCGTATCCTCACCGACCGGGCGGCGCGAGCCGCGCTCAACGCGATCGTGCATCCGGCGGTCCGGGCGGCCCGGGACCAGCTGGCGCGAACCGCCGCCGCCCGCGGCGACTGCATCCTGGTCAACGACATCCCGCTCCTGTTCGAAACCCTGGACCCCGCCGCCTTCGACGTGGTAATCCTGGTGGACGCCGAGGAGGCCCTCAGGCGACGGCGCCTGGTGGAGCAGCGCGGCATCCCCCCAGAAGAAGCCGACGCCCTGCTCCGCTCGCAGTTGCCGGCAGCCGGCAAACGGGACCGAAGCGATGTGGTGCTGGACAACAATGGAACGCCCGGCGACTTGCGTCGCGCCGCCTGGGATCTGTGGGTGACCCTGCGCTCGCGCGCGGCGCGCGAGATGGCGGGATCCGACGGCGCGCCTCAACGCCGGGTCGTGGCGCTGGTGTGCCACGCCGGCGACGAGTCGTTTCTGATCGGCGGAACGCTCGCCCGCCTGGCCGACGCCGGCGCCGAAACGGCCGTGTGGCTGGTCGAGACGCCAGCCGGCGGGCCGCCGTCGGAGTCGCTGGCCCGAGCCGCGGCGGCGCTTGCCGTGCGTGACCTGCGGCGGCTCGCCGCCCCGCCGCACGCAGTCGCTGCCGCACTGGAGGATCCGCTCCGACAGACGCACCCCGATGCCGTGGTGACCATCGAGGACGTAAACGCCGCGGACGATCACCAGCGCCTCAACGCGGCCGCGCGCGCCAGCGCCGCCAAGCTCGGCATTCCGGCCTGGAGCAACCTCCCGGGGGCGAGCGGGGCGGCAGCCGCCCTCGACGTGCGCCCCTGGCTCGACGTGAAACGACAGGCCATCGCCGCCTACCGCGCGGCGCCATGCACGCGCGCCGCGAGCGGCATCGCCGACCGTGAGTACTTCCGCGATGCCGCGCAGTCGTCCCTCCGCGCCGATTTGTTCGGCGCTTGACACTCCCCGGAGGGGCGCGTAAAGTCCGTCCGGCAATTCGTGACTGATGGACATTCGGCCGACCATCCACATGTCCAACATCCCCGACGATCTCCATTACACCGAAGAACACGAGTACGTGAAACCCACGGACGAGCCGAACATCGTTCAGATCGGGATCACCGACTACGCGCAGGGCGAGCTGGGAGACGTGGTGTACGTGGACCTGCCGAAGGTGGGCACGAAGTTCGCGCGGATGGACGTGTTCGGAACGATTGAAGCGGTCAAGGCAGTGTCGGAGCTGTTCTGTCCGCTATCGGGAGAGGTCGTGGAGGTGAACCAGGCCCTGGAGGGAAACCCGGGCTTGGTCAATCAGGACCCCTATGGCGAGGGGTGGATGATCAAGCTGCGCTATCGCAGCGCCGCCGAGCTGGACCAACTCCTTGCGGCCTCCGATTACGCGCAGCACATCGGCGCCTGACCGCACGCCGCCGACCGGCGCAACCCGGCACACCCACCCACGCCCTGGGATGCACCCTCAGGGCGTTTTGCACACCGGAACCAGACATCCA
>CAZVKD010000331.1:0-3146 GCA_964627675.1 uncultured Gemmatimonadaceae bacterium | reverse complement strand
TACCTGCCGCGCTACGCGCCCTGGGTCCGGCCGCTGGCGCCACTGGCGAATCTCCGGAACCGGAGCCACGTGCTGGCGCGCTGGACCGAGCAGGTGTTGGGCCTCGACGCGCGCCGGGCGCTCCCCGCCTGGCGCCGGGATGCGTTCCGGCCGCCTCCCGGTCCCGAGGCAGCGCCACCCGGGGAATGGAGAGAGCGGGACGTGGTATTGTGGGTGGACACGTTCACTACATACTTCGAGCCCGAGAACGCCCGCGCGGCGCTGGGCCTGCTCCGACAGGCCGGGTATCGCGTGCTGTTCCCGCGGGCCAGCGACAGCGCGCGCCCGCTCTGTTGTGGTCGCACGTTTCTCGCCGCGGGCATGGTGGACCAGGCCAGAGTCGAAGCGCGACGGGTGATCGAGACCCTTCGGTCATTCAGCGAGCGTGGCGTGCCAGTCGTCGGGCTCGAGCCCTCTTGCCTGCTCACCGTGCGCGATGAATACGAGGCGCTGTTCCCCCGCGCCGACGTGGCGGCGTTGACCGGGGCGGCCAAGCTGCTGGAAGAGTTCCTGGCGGGAGAGCTCGCCAGGGGTCGGCTCAGGCTGGACATCGGCCCCCTGCCCGTGCGCCGGCTCTTGCTTCATGGACACTGCCATCAGAAGGCGTTCGGCGTCATGCCGGCCGTGGAGCGCGTCTTGAGGCTGATCCCCGGGGTGACGGTGGAGACCATTGACTCGAGCTGCTGCGGAATGGCGGGCGCGTTTGGCTATGAGGCCGCAAACTACGACGTCTCGGTGCGGATGGCGGAACTCGGGCTCCTGCCGGCCATCCGGGCGGCCGGCGAGGACACCTGGATCGTGGCGGACGGGACCAGCTGCCGGCATCAGATACGAGAGCTGGCAGGCAAAGAGGCCAGGCACGTCGCGGCGATCCTGGCGGACGCGCTGCGGTCTGGACCGGAGACGATCTCGGACGACCGGTGACGATCGGAGGTGATCGAGGAGATGCGACGATGGCCGCCGCTGCCACCCCCATCAGTATCCCACCACCCGCCCATCGAACGATCGGGAATCCGCTACGCCGTAGAGCATCCCGCGGTCACGATCAACGAAGATTCCCATGGCCTGGCCCTGATTGCCTATCAGTTCGAGGCGGTGTCCCATCAGCTCGAGTAGCCGCTGCGTGTCCGGGGAGATGGCCCAGCGTTCGAGGCGCACCACATCCGGGAACCATTGGTGGTGGATGCGTCCGGCCTCCACCGCTTGCGCCACGTTCATGCCGTGGTCCACCACGTTGAGCACCACCTGGAGGACGGTGTTGATGATGGTCCGCCCGCCGGGGCTGCCAATGACGAGCACCGGTTCCCCGTTCTTGGCCACGATCGTGGGCGTCATACTGGAAAGCATGCGTTTCCCGGGGGCCACGAGATTGGGTCCGGTACCGATCAGGCCGGTGGTGTCCGTGCGTCCCGGAATGGGGTTGAAATCGCCCATTTCGTTGTTGAGGAGAAACCCCGCACCCTCGACCACGATGCGCGCGCCGTAGCCCCCTTCCAGCGTGTAGGTGAGCGACACGGCGTTGCCGGCGGAGTCCACCACGGAGAGGTGTGTGGTGTGCTCGCCTTCGGGTCCCGCGGTGACGGTCGCGGGGTCGCTCGGCGAAGCGCGAAACCAGTCAATGCCCCGGCGCAGCTCCCCGGCGTACTCCTTGGAGATAAGCCGCGCGATCGGCATGTCGGGATTGAACTCGGGGTCGCCCAGGTAGCGGGCGCGATCGGCGAACGCCCGGCGCATGGCCTCGGTGAGGAGATGCAGATACAGGGCCGAGTTGTGGCCGATCTCCTTCAGGTTGTATCCCTCCAAAATGTTCAGCATCTGCACCAGGGCCACGCCGCCGGAACTGGGCGGCGACATGGAATAGACGTCGTAGCCGCGATACGTGCCGTGGATGGGCTGCTGCTCGACGGCTTGATACTGAGCCAGGTCTTCTTCGGTGATCAGGCCGCCGTGGTTGCGCATGTGGGCGGCGATCAGCCGAGCCGTTTCTCCCCTGTAGAACCCGTCATGGCCCCGATCACGAATACGCTTCAGCGTCACGGCCAGGTCGGGCTGCTTCCAGAGCTCGCCCGGCTCATAGGGTTGGGTGCCGTTTTTGAGGAAGACTCGCGCCGTGGTGGGATACGCTTGCGCGTTTGCCTGTACCCACTGCGCGAAGGCGACGTCGTACCAGGACGTCGGGATGCCTTTTTCCGCGAGGTCCACCGAGGGCTGTACCAGCTCCCGCCAGGGCCGCGCGCCCAATCGGCGGTGTGCCAGCGCCAGGCCGGCCACCGTGCCGGGCACGCCCACGGACAGCAAGCCGTCGTGATTGGAGTTGTCACGGATCTCCCCCGATTCGTCCAGGAACATCGTGGCCGTGGCCGCCAGCGGCGCCTTCTCGCGGAAGTTGAAGGCCGTCGCCAGTCCGTCCACCCCGTGGTATACCAGGAAGCCGCCGCCGCCAATGTTCCCCGCGAAGGGCAGCGTCACCGCGAGCGCGAACGCCGTGGCCACGGCTGCGTCTACCGCGTTGCCGCCTCTCTTCAGCACGTCTGCGCCGATTTGCGAGGCGAGGTAATGACTGCTGGTCACCATGCCGCGCTTGGCAGGGACAGGCGTGCGACCGGTCTGCGCCGCAAGCGGCGCGGCGCAGGCGACGATCGAAACCAGCGCCGTCACTCCGCGGCGCGATCGCTGGACATCGAACGTGATTCTCATCTGGTGCTCCGCACAGCCGCGTTCAGCTGGTGACCGGCCGTGATGCGCCACCGGGGTCACGCCCCGTGCGACGACAGGTTGAGGACGGCGGCGACCCGCACGATGGACCGGGCGGGGGCCCGTGACTACTATGATAACCTACGCCGTCGCGAGCTTCCGTGCCCAAGCGGTCACCTGCCAATTCGAGATCACCCTCCGGACTCCCCGTGCCAGCGGGGCGCCGCCGAGCCGCCCGAGACCTCGCGGACCTGTTCAGGCCCGGCATGCGCGTCGCCTTGACGACGCACGTCAATGCCGACGGCGATGGCGTGGGGGCCGAGGTGGCCTTATGGCACCTGTTGACCGCGCGCGGCGTTCGCGCCGCCATCACGAACCCGACGCCGTTCCCAGCGCGCTATCAGTTCCTCCTC
>CAZVKD010000330.1:0-3168 GCA_964627675.1 uncultured Gemmatimonadaceae bacterium | reverse complement strand
GGGGTGATTGACCGGGGGATGTTCACAGCGGAGGTGCCGGGGCGCTACACCCTGCTCGCCGTGGCGGGGAGCGCCGTTGCGCGTCACGTCGTGCAGGTGAAGCCGCGCGACGTCCGCCGCCGCATCACCATCACGGGCCGCGGCTCGATCAACCACGTTCACACGTCCGATCTCTGGCCATGGACCGGAAAGGACGGGAGAGATTACGCCCTCGTGGGAACCTGGGGCGGGGACGGCTGGGCGTACGTCTTCGACATCACGGACCTCGGCGGCATCGTCAAGAGCGATTCCATCAAGGTGGACGCTCGCACGATCAACGACGTCACGGTGTCGCCCGACGGGCGCTACGGCGTGCTGTCGCGCGAGGGGGCGTCCAACCGCGTGAACGGCGTCGTAATCCTCGATCTCGCGACGCCGGCGCACCCCAGGATCGCGTCCACGTTCGAGCAGGAGTTGACCGGCGGCGTGCACAATACCTTCGCCACGAACGACTACCTGTTCGCCATTTCGGGCGGAGACAAGTACGTGATCATTGACGTGCGCGACATCTACAAGCCGGCGTACGCCGGGGAGTACAACCATCCGAACTCCCGCGTGCACGACGTGTGGGTGCACGACGGCATCGCCTACTCCTCGGAGTGGGGCACCGGCGTCGTGGCGGTGGACGTGGGGAACGGCAAGTACGGGGGATCGGTCTCGCAGCCCAGGCTCATCAACACGTATCCCACGACCAGCGGCGCCACGCACGAGATCTTCCCGTATTTCCAGCGCTCGACCGGCAAGGTGTACCTGTTCCTGGGCGACGAGATCATGAATCGAGAGGGCCGGGTGTGGGAAGGGACGGATTACCGGCGCAGCATGACGACGCCCGGCGGGATCGCGCAGACGTCGGCGGGGTACACGCACATCCTGGACTTCACCGACCCGATGAACCCGGTCAACATCGCGAAATACCACCAGGAGGAATTCGGCTCTCACGACATCATCGTGGAAGACGACGTGATGTATCAGGCGTACTACGACGGCGGACTGCGCGTGGTGGACGTCTCAGGCGAACTGGTGGGCAATCTCGCCGAGCAGGGGCGCGAGATCGCCGTCTTCAAGGCGTACGATCCGCAGGGGTTCACCGCCAACGCGCCCTTTGCCATGAACGCGATGCCGTGGAAGGGGCACATTCTGTTCACGGACTTCAACAGCGGCCTGTGGGCGGCGAAGCTGGAGCCCAAGACCGCGCTGGTGCCCTGAGCCGCCCGCGCCCCCGTCGCGGGCGCCGCCGGCTGCTCCCACGCTCACCTCTGACCTCAGCCAGGATGTCCTCGATGCTTTTCTCCTTCCTCGGCCTCACGGCGCTCGCCACCAGCCAGCAGTCGGTCGAGCCGCTGGTTTCGGCCGCATGGCTGGCCCAGCATCTCAGCGACCCCGGGATCGTGATCGTCCAGGCGGACGCCAACCGCAGCAGCTACGATCAGGGACACATACCCGGCGCGCGTTTCCTCGGGTACAACGCGTTTGCCGTGGACGGCGGCGGCCTGGGGTCGGAGTTGCCGCCGCTGGACGAGCTGGACCGGATGCTCGAGAGCATCGGCATCGGGGACGACTCGCACGTCGTGATCTACTTCGGCGAGCGGCCGATCACCGCCACTCGGCTGTGGCTCACGCTCGATTACCTGGGCCACGGCGAGCGCGCTTCGTTCCTCGATGGCGGCTTGCCCGTGTGGCGCGCCGAAGGGCGGCCGGTGACGACGGACGTTCCCGCCGCGCGCCCCGGCTCGTTCACGCCGCGCCCCCGCGCGGACGTCCTGGTCTCGGCCGACTGGATCAATCAGCGGCTGTCCGATCCCTCCCTGGTGCTGATAGACGCCAGGCCGGACAACGAGTACACGGGAGGGGACAACGGCATGGGCGGGCGAGTGCACCCCGGACACATCCCGGGCGCGTATCAGCTGTACTGGGAGAAGCTCATGGAGTCCCGCGAGCGGCCGGTGTTCCTCGCTCGCGAGGACCTGCAGCGGCAGTTCGAGGCCGGCGGGGCAGGGCCCGGCAAGACGGTGGTGACCTATTGCATGGTGGGCATGCGCGCGAGCCTGACGTATTTCGTGGGCCGCCTGCTCGGCTACGAGATGAGGTTCTACGACGGGTCATGGCACGAGTGGGGTGCGAAAGACCTGCCGTACGTGACGGGGGCTCAGCCGCGCGACTGAAACGGGCCGAGCCCCGAGCGGTGAGACGTCAGAGGGCCTCCATCCGCCCGTCCCCTGCTGACGTCTCGCTCTCGGCTCCCGGGCCCTTCACCGGATGTTCCACCCGTTCACCGGCCCGCCGTGGAAAAACTTCTCCGGCGTCATCACCCCGTCCCGTTTGAACACCACGCCGTCCTTCATCACGAATCGCACGTCGCGCAGGGCGTCAATGTTCTCCAGGGGATTGCCCCGAACGGCGATCAGGTCCGCGGCGAGTCCCGGCTTGATGGGCCCGCGCGACTGCTCCGTCTGGCTCACGCGGTAACCGTTGACGGTCATGGCCCGCAGGATGTCCGCGGGCGGGATGCCGGCGGCCTTCCAGGTCTCGATGAACTCGATGGCCACTTCGCCACGGGTCTTCCCCGGCACGTAGTAGTCGGCGTCGGTGGAGAAGGTGAGCGGGACCTTCTTTTGCCAGGCGTCCCTGAGGCCCGCGACGGTGCGCGCGTACCGCTCCGCCGTGGTGTGGCCGGCGAGCGAGATCGGCGTTTCCGTCCCCGCACGGAAGATCCCCTTCTGGGCCATGCGCGCGTGCATCTCCTCGGTGAGCCCGCGGTCGTGCGCGATGGACCAGATGCCGGCTTCGATGGCGCGCGCCGCGCCCTCCACCGTCTGCACGTGGCCCTCGACCTTGAGCCCGATCTTCGCCGCCTCGGCAATGAACAGGCGGATCTCGTCGGTGGTGTAGCCCCAGGGCTTGCAGTCCACGCAGATCTTGATCACCGTGGCGCCGAACAGGGCATTGTGCCGCACGGCCTTGACGATCTCCTCGGGCGTGTCGGCGTCGAGGTACTCGGGATAGACGATCTTCTTGTCCACCGCCATCTCCGGCGTGGGCCAGAACTGCCCACCCATGCCGCCGATGATGATCCCCGAATTGACGATGTGGGGGCCCGGAACCCAACCCATGAGGATCGCCCGCCTCAGC
>CAZVKD010000329.1:0-3170 GCA_964627675.1 uncultured Gemmatimonadaceae bacterium | reverse complement strand
TGAGGGCCATGTCCCTTTTTCCGGATTCGCTGTACTGTCTGCATGGGTGGTGTCCGGTGCTGAGCCCCGCCGGCTGGACAGGGGGTGATTATGTTGACCGCCACTTACGGCGCACCCATCGTGGTGCGCGGGAGGAGCGGTCATGGCGAAGGCGACACGGCAGTACTCAGCGCGGTTGAAGTTTCAGGTCGTCCTTGAGGCGCTTAAGGGCGAGAAGACGCCGGCCCAAATCGCCAAGGCATATCGAGTCCACCCCAACACCGTCGGCATCTGGAAGCGCTGGTTTCTGGAGCGCGGCCCGCGGGTGTTTGAGCAGGCGGAGGTGGCGAGCGAGCAGCAGCGGCGCGTGGCGGAGCTGGAGCAGCTGCTGGGTAAGAAGGAGGTCGAGCTGGCTCTTTTAAAAAACTTCTTGGGGCGGACCGACTGAGCGTGGCGGCCAAGGTCGAGCTGGTCGCGCAGGTCCGCCCGGTGGCCGGGCTGGCGCCGGCGCTGCGGGCCGTGGGCTTGGCGCGCTCGTCGTGGTACTACCGCGCGCAGCACCCCTGGCGCGACGAGGAGCGCTACGCCGCCCTGCGCGGGCCGCTGGAGCAGATTGCCCGCACGCATCCCGACTACGGCTACCGCCGCACCACCACGGAGCTGCGCGAGCGCCTCGGCCAGCGCATCAACCAGAAGGTCGTGCGCCGGCTACACCGGCTGTGGGATCTGGCTCTGCACCGGCGCATTCGGCCACCGCGCCCCAGCGCGGCGCGCCAGGCTGTGCAGCAGGCCGGCACGCGCGCCAAGCTGCTCCAGCCGGACTTGGGGATCGTGCCGTTGGGCGTGCTCTACACGGACTTCACTGAGCTGCGCTACGGCCGCGGCAAGGCGTGGCTGATGACGCTACTGGACCACGTCACCAAGTTGGTCGTCGGCTGGGCTCTCGGGGTCAGCGCCGACACCATGCTGGCGCTGCGAGCCTGGCGGAGGACCCGCCGCTGGCTGCGCCGGCACGGTTTCCCGATCGCCGACGTGATCGTCCATCACGACCAGGACCCGGTGTACACTGGCTATGGCTGGCTCACCGAGTTGCTGCTGCGCGACGGCGTCCGCGTTTCGTACGCGCTCCACGGCTGCCGCGACAACCCCGAGATGGAGAGCTTTCACAGCCGCTTCAAAACCGAGAACCGCTCGCTCTTGCTGGAGGCCGACTCGCTCACCAACCTTGAGCGCGTCGTCAACCAGCGGATCCGCTACTACAACGCGCAGCGGCGGCACTCCTCGCTCGAGAATCAGACTCCGCTCACGGTCCTAGCGAGGCTGACAACCAAAACGGGGACAAGAACAGAAGCTTAGGAACTACACAACAAAACGGCGGTCAGACTGTCCAAGAATTGGGGCGCACCTCCTCGGTCCTGTACGATGTGAGCAAGAGCCTTGTGGATTTCCTGGGCTCGCTTGTCTTCCCAGGAGTCCTTCGCAGGTGCGAGAAGTTCGATCTTTGGCTTGTCCTTATGGCCCTCGAAGTAGTCTACTGCGCGCAAGTCATCAGGCTTAGCCTTACCTGTCCGGAAGAACTCGAGGAGCAGGCGGAGGTGGATTAGCCATGACTCGAGAAGGGCCCTTCGCTCGATTGGATCGCTTGAGGTGGGTTTGACGCCGCGGAGCCGTTCGGTGGCTTCCATCAGCATCCAGATCTCGTAGTCGAGATGCTCGGCGTCACGCTTCAGTTCGTCTTCGGTTGCCATGACCCTGGTTGGGGAGGGCGCGTACGCCTAACTATTACTTAAGCTGATACCATCCCCTTCCCACCCCGCAACCCACACTGCATAAGACGTTTGCCATGCTCCATCCAAAAGGCACCGAACCGCCCTCCCCGTCAAGAGTTGCGCCCTGACGGAGCTCCGTCCACCGTCCGGGAAATCCTGCCTGGCTCGCCGCGTAAGGCGGCCGGCCGCTTGCAGCCTTTTACGGTAGCTGGACCCGGTCCACCGGCCTGATCACGCCCCGGCCGCCGCGGCTCAAGACATGGGTATGGACATCGGGTGCTCACGTCGCGATGACGTTCGACGTGGCGCTAGTGTCGTGTCCCATGAATAGCTTTACTAATGTGTGAACAGGCCATAGGTTTCGGGGCACCCAACAGGGGGAACCTATGGCCCTGGGCCGCCCGTTGCAGCCGCTGGTGTTGTCCTCCGCCGAGCGGGAGCAGCTCCTCTCCTATACCCGGTCGCGGTCCTTGCCGCAGCCGCTGGTGACGCGGGCCCGGATCATCCTCCGCGCTGGGGAAGGGGCCAGCAACAGCGCCATCGCCGCCGAGCTGGGGCTCACCCGCCCCACGGTTGGGATCTGGCGGCAGCGCTATCTGCGCCAGGGCCTCCAGGGTCTCTATGACGAACTGCGCCCCGGCGGCCCCCGCACGATTGCGGATGAGCAGGTCGCCATGCTCCTGCGCCGAACGCTCAAGACCAGACCGCAGGGCGCGACCCACTGGACCTGCCGCGCCTTGGCGGCCGAGACCCGGGTGTCGAAATCGACCGTGCAGCGCATCTGGCGGGCGTTCGGCCTGCAGCCCCATCGGCAGAAGCACTTCAAGCTGTCCACCGACCCCTTCTTCGCCGAGAAGGTGCGGGATATCGTGGGGTTGTACCTCCATCCCCCGGAGAATGCCTTGGTCCTGTGCGTGGACGAGAAGAGCCAGATTCAGGCCCTGGAGCGGACCCAGCCCCTGCTCCCCTTGGGGTTGGGCTACGTCGAGGGGGTCACGCACAATTACGTCCGTCACGGGACCACGACCCTGTTCGCGGCCTTGGACCTCACCTCGGGCCGAGTGCTGCACCAGACCAAGCGGCGGCATCGCCACCAAGAGTTCCTCCAGTTCCTGCGCCACATTGAGGCGGCGGTGCCCCGGCGCCTCGACGTCCATCTCGTCGTCGACAACTACGGCACGCATAAGCACGCCGCGGTGCGACGCTGGCTGGCCGCCCGGCCCCGCTTCCAGGTCCACTATACGCCGACCTACGCCTCCTGGCTCAACCAGGTAGAGATCTGGTTCGGCATCATCACCCAGCGCGCCATCCGTCGCGGCACTTTTCGCAGCGTCCAGGACTTGGCGGCCAAGATCGACGAGTTCGTGCGGCACTATAACCACCGGTGTCACCCGTTCATCTGGACCGCCACGGCCGACTCGA
>CAZVKD010000328.1:0-3174 GCA_964627675.1 uncultured Gemmatimonadaceae bacterium | reverse complement strand
CGTGGAGGTAGATCCCGCCGTCGGCTTCGCGCGCGATGGTGCTGCCCACCACGTTCACGATCCCCACCACCCGCGATCCTGTGGCCTTGGCCGCTCGCATCGCCTCCAGCGTGTCCGCGGTCTCGCCCGACTGGGAGATCACCACCGTCAGCGTGCCCGGCACGGCGATCTTGGTCCGGTAGCGGTACTCGGAGGCGTACTCCACTTCCACGGGGATCGCCGCCAGCTCCTCGATGGCGAACCGTCCCACCAGCCCCGCATGCCACGACGTGCCGCAGCCCAGGATCAATACCCGGCGGATCTTCTCGCATTCCTGCGGCGGCAGGTTGAGGCCGTGGAGCCGGGCCATCCCTTCGTCGAACAGCAACCGGCCGCGGAGGGTATTGCGAAGGCTGTCAGGCTGCTCGCAGATCTCCTTGAGCATGAAGTGGGCGTAGCCCGCCAGCTCGATGGCCTCGAGGTCCCAGTCAATGTCCGAGATCGAGCGGGCCTGCTCGCGGGAGTGGCGGTCCACCACGCGATAGCCGTCCGGCGTGAGCACCGCGATGTCGCCATCGTTCAGGTACACCACCTGACGCGTGTGCTCCAGCACGGCCGCGGCGTCCGAGGCCACGAAGAGTTCGCCCTCGCCCACCCCAAGCAGCACGGGAGAGCCCTGCCGCGCCACCACGATCTTCCCCGGCTCCTGGTCCCACATGACGGCGAGCCCGTAGGCACCCTCCACGTGCGCCAGCGCCTCGATCACCTTGTCTTCCAGCGTCTCCCCGCCGGCCTCCTCCACCAGGTGCACCAGGGTCTCCGTGTCCGTCTCGCTGTTGAACCTGTGCCCCGTGCGCTCGAGCCGGACCCGAAGCGCGTCGGCGTTCTCGATGATGCCGTTATGCACCAGGACAATCGAGCCGGAGCAATCAGCGTGGGGATGGGCGTTGCGCTCGGTGGGGGCGCCGTGCGTGGCCCAGCGGGTGTGCGCGATTCCGCTCGTGCCGCACAGCGGCTGTTGACGCAGCAACGCCTCGAGCCCGCTCACCCGTCCCTTGAGGCGGCGAACGTGAAGTCCGCTGCCGTTCTGCACCGCGATCCCCGCGGAATCGTACCCGCGGTACTCCAGCCGCTTGAGGCCGTCCAAGAGAAGCTGCTTAGCCTCGCGCGGGCCGGTGTACCCCACAATGCCGCACACGACCCTATACCCCTTTCCGAGAGCGGGTCAGGAGCGGGCCCGAGCCCGCGCCGATGCCGAATCGCGCCAGCTGGCTGAGCTTGTGGAGCAGCGTGTCCGCGGAATCCACGGTGGGCAGCACCGAGCCACACCGCTCGCACAACAGCACGCCGAGGTTGTCACCGTGGGTGGCGGTGGAACCCACCTCCCTGACCCCGGCCCGCCGCCGCTCTTGCTGAAGGACCTCGCACGCCTTGCACAGCACTGATCGCCACCCCTCGGCCTAACGTGTTTCATGTCCTGAGCGCCAGCCCGGTTTCATGCGCCGGCGGAATGACGGGGTACAAGTTTGGGGCCGGTCATCAAGATCGGCTGAACGAGCCTCATAAGTGCTTCCATGCGTGATAGTTAGGTGACTCGGAGGCATGAGCCCTAGGGTGTCGGCCGCGACTCCGACACGCCGCATCTCGTTGCGCCACCGCGTCATGCCGGCAGCGTCCTGTCGTTAAGCTGCATCGTAAGCCAGCTGCGGCAGCGGGCAATCGAGGGGCGGAACGCGTTCCCCGTCAACGTGTTGTGCCGCGTGGATCTGGCCTCACCCGGGGCATGAAGCGTGCGGCGCAGGGAACCTCCGGCTGGGGTTTACCGGTAGTTAGATGTCGGGGGGGGGCGGCTCGTGATGGCGGTCGGTGGCGCGGTGGAGCCCCCAGGAGACTCCGCACGGTCGGCAGGTGGGGAGGTCCGCCGGCAGGAAGCCTCACGGGATTGCGCGGATCCGCTTCGAAGCACAGCATTGCGCGCGCCGGAGTCGCGGAGAGCCCCGAGTCGGGGGTAAAGAGGAAGCCTTGAGCGATCACCAAAGACCACCCGTTGTGCTGATCGTGGACGACCAGGAATGGTCCACCCGATCGCTGGAGAGCATCCTCGCGCCCTCGGGCTTCGCGGTGATGCGCTCGTTCACGGCCCGGAGCGGCCTGGAGCGGGCGCGGGCGCATGCGCCCGACATCATCATCGTGGACGTGGATCTCCCTGACGGCAGCGGCTTCGACCTGTGCCGTTCCCTGCGGAGCGACGCTCGGCTGGGGGAGCGCACGCCCATCCTCGTCTCCTGTCCCGACCGCCCGAGCCGGCAGCAGCGGCTGGACGCGTTCCGCGCCGGCGCCTGGGACGTGATCGGCTATCCCGTGGACGCCGAGGAGTTGGTGTTCAAGCTCGAGGCGTATGCCAGGGCGAAGTTCGAGGCCGAACGGCGCCAGGATGCCGGCCTGATAGACGAGTCCACCGGCTTCTACAATCTCAAGGGGCTCCAGCGCCGGGCGGACGAGATGAGTTCGTGGGCCTATCGGGCCGGAGCGTCGCTGGCGTGCGTGGTCTTCTCCCCGGTCATGTCGCCTGAGGAGCTGGAAGCCGCCGTGCCAGGCGTGGTGCGCGCCGTAACCCAGGCGCTGAAGGCGGCGGGGAGACGATCGGACGTGATCGGACGGTTGGGGCAGAGCGAGTTCGCCGTGCTGGCGCCCAACACCAACGCGGACGGAGCGGTGAAGCTGGCGGAGCGTTTGGCCGAGGTCATTCGGTCCAAGGGCGAAGGTGAGTCGGGTTCACGCGTGGAGCTGCGGGCGGGCTACGACGCTGTGGCCAACGCCAGGGAAGCGCCCGCCACCGCCAAGGATCTGCTGCGCCACGCCACGATCGCGCTGCGAAAGTCCCGCGCAAACGGGGACACGGATTGGGTGCACGCCTTCGAACCCAGAACGACGACGTCCTGAAAGAGCAGCCGGCGGCAGCCAGCCCGCCTTCTCACCCTCAAGTTTTTCCGGTACTGCCTCCCAGCAGTTTGCCCGCCCCCGCGGTCTCCTCTTCCTCGTGCTCGTACCCCGGCAAGTAGTAGGCGTAATACCGGTACACGTTCCACTCTTTGACATCGTTGAGCACGGCGCCCAGCACCCGCACGGGGAGCCGATCGAGCACCTCGAGCTTGGCCTCGGCGAACTCGCGGTCGGTGGCCCCGGTGCGGAGGA
>CAZVKD010000327.1:0-3187 GCA_964627675.1 uncultured Gemmatimonadaceae bacterium | reverse complement strand
CCATCGCGGCCCTGTTCGACGAGATGGCGGACCTCCTCGAGCTGGAGGGTGCGCTGGTGTTTCGGGTGCGCGCCTACCGCAACGCGGCGCGGGTAATCCAGGAGCAGGACCAGCCGCTGCGCGACCTCGTGAAGGAGAACCCCGAGGCGCTCACCGAGCTTCCCGGCATCGGCAAGGACCTGGCGGGCAAGATTCGCGAGGCGGTCGAATCCGGAGACTTCGCGGCGCACAGGGAACTCAAAGCCAAGTTCCCGCCCGGCCTCCTCCAGGTGTTGCGGCTGCCGGGTCTGGGGCCGAAGCGGGTGAAGCTGCTGTACGACGAACTGCGCATCGGGTCGCTGGACGATCTCCGCGCCGCGATCGGCTCCGACCGCCTGGCGGGCGTGCGCGGGTTCGGAGCCAAGTCGGTTGCCAAGCTCAAGGATCAACTCGAGAAGCTCGGCGCCGGGGAGCGCCGCCTGCTGCTCGCCGAGGCCGAGCAGTGGGCCGCCGGCGTGCTGGCCCACCTCACCACGGGTGCGCAGTTCTCGCACGTCGAAGCGGCGGGCAGCCTCAGGCGCCGACGGGAGACCATCGGAGATCTGGACATCCTCGTCGCGGCCGAGTCGGCGGGAGCGGCGGAGGCGGCGGTCGAGCGGTTCGTCGGCTATCCGGAAGTGGACCAAGTTCTCGCCCGGGGGGACACCAAGGCATCCGTGCGGCTGCGGCGCGGCCCGCAGGTGGACCTTCGCGTGGTACGGCCCGAGGAATGGGGCGCGGCCCTTTGCTACTTCACGGGCTCCAAGCAGCACAACATCGAACTGCGCAAGATCGCGCAGGAGAAAGGACTCAAACTGAGCGAGTACGGGGTGTTCAAGGGCGAGCGCCGGGTGGCCGGGAAGTCGGAGGAGGAGGTCTATCGGAAGCTGGGGCTCGCGTGGATTCCGCCGGAGATGCGGGAGGCGCGGGGCGAAATCGAACTGGCCCGGCGGGGCGCGCTCCCGGCGCTGGTGGCGGCGGGCGACATCCGGGGCGACCTGCACGCGCACACCGACGCGACCGACGGCAAAGCCTCGCTGGAAGAAATGATCGAGGGCGCGAAGCGTCTGGGCTACGCCTACCTGGCCATCACCGACCATTCCAAACGCGTCACCATGGCCCTTGGGCTCGACGCCAAACGACTGCGCGCGCAATGGCGGGCCATTGACGCGATCAACGGCCGGCTCGAGAACTTCCGGGTGTTGAAGTCCATCGAGCTGGACATCCTGGACGACGGCAGACTCGATCTCCCGGATGACGTCCTGGCCGACGCCGACTACGTGGTCGCCTCGCTGCACTACGGCGCGAGCAATGACGCGGCCGCGAACACCAGGCGGCTGGTGCGCGCCGCCACGCACCGGCACGTGGACGCCATCGGACACCCAACGGGCCGGCTGCTCAACCGGCGCGAGGCGTATCCCCTGGACACCGACGAGCTGCTGGCCGCCTGCGCCGCCGAGGGGTGCATGCTCGAGCTGAACGGAAGCCCTGAACGCATGGACCTGCCGGACTACCTGGCGGCGGCGGCGGCCGAGCGCGGCATCCCGCTCGTCTGCTCCACCGACAGCCACGCCGTGCACCATCTGTCGTACATGCGATACGCGGTGGACATCGCTCGCAAGGCCGGCCTGACCAAACGGCAGGTGGCGAATACGCGGGAACTGCCGGAGTTCGAGCAGCTGCTGGTCAAGAGGCGTTGATTCGGAATCAGGGGTCGCTGGTCCCGGCCTTCCTGGTTTCCGGCGTCAGCACCCGCCCGGGCATCGCCCACGTGGGCGCGCCGTCCTCCACAACGATCTCCCCGTTCACCAATACGAAATCCACGCCCTCTGCATATTGGTGCGGCTGGAAGAACGTGGACTTGTCCTGAATGCGCGAGAGGTCAATCACGGCCACGTCCGCCCGGTACCCCTCGTGCACCATGCCGCGGTCCTTGAGCCCGAGGATCCGCGCGGGAAGGGACGCGGAGGCTCGGACGGCGTCTTCCACGGATATCACGCCCCGGTCCAACGCGAAGTGCCGGATCTTGCGCGGGAAGGTGCCGTAGAATCGCGGGTGCGTGAAGCCGTCCTCCGGCAGCGCGATCCCGCCATCGGTGCTGGTGGCCACCCACGGTTGCGCGGCATAGGGCTCGAGATCATAGGCCGAAAGCGAGAGTCCACGCAGCCGCGCTCCGCCCTCGCGGTCGGAGAATCCCTCGAGCTGCATCCGAATCGCGGCGTCCACCGGCGACACGTTCCAGACGGCCGCGGCGTCGCTCAGGAATTTCCCCACCAGCGTCGAGTCCCGGTACTCCAGGATCAGTACTCGCCCGGCCCCGCCGCGACGGCGGATCTCGTGCGCGATGTCCGTGCGGACCTTGCGCGCCGAGGCTGAATCCGCCAGCCGCCGGCGAAGCAGGCCCGCATAGTCCGTCGCCTGCCCTCGAGCGGGGTTCGCCGCCGTCGCTGGGCCGAAGACCCAGTCCGGAATGAGCACCGTGTTTCCGTCACTCCCGGTCGTTTCGTACGGGTATTGGTCCGCCCAGACCCGCACCCCTCGTCGTCGGGCGTCGTCAATCAGGCGGATCACCGCTCGGCTGGTGCCCCAGTAATGCGCTCCCTTGGCTTTGATGTGGCTGGCCACCACCGTGGCTCCCGTCCGCTCGCCGATCTCGATGGTTTCCATGACGGCATCGAGGAGATTGGGTGGACCCGGGGGATCCTGACTGGGCCAATACCACATCGGATCCGAACCCTCGCTCCGCTGGTGGGAGATGTACACGCCGCCGAACGGAACGATCTCCTCCACCAGCGCAACGACTTCGTCCGTGGTGCTCCAGCGGCCGGGTACGTATTCCAGCCCCGCCGACAGCCCCCACGCCCCTTCCTGCATCCCCTGGCGCACCATTGTCCGCATGCGCTGGATCTCGTCGGGTCGCGCGGGACGCTGGAAGTCCGTTCCCATCACAGCCCGGCGCACCGAACCGTGTCCCACCAGCAAGATGGCGTTGGGCCCGATCCCAAGACGCGCGATATCCGCCCGCTGCCCTGCGATGGGCACCGGTGATCGCCCGTCCTGGTTCACCACGACCGTGGTGATGCCCTGGGTGACGAGATTCGGGGCGGCCCGGCGCCGGGGGTTGTCATCGCGGAAGCCACCGCGCGGGCTGGCGCCGTCATCCGCATGC
>CAZVKD010000326.1:0-3200 GCA_964627675.1 uncultured Gemmatimonadaceae bacterium | reverse complement strand
CTCTTTCGCCTTCGAGACTGCTGCGGCTAAGCCTCGCGCCTTGAAGGAACCGGTCCGCTGAAACAGCTCCGCCTTGAAGGCCAGCCGGCACCCCAGCATCTCGGCGAGCGACGTGCTCGAGAGCGTTGGCGTCCGATGCACCTGTCCCGCGATCCGCCGTGCCGCGGCGCGGACGTCGTCGAGCGAAACCAGGGGAGGCGGGTCGATCTCCGGTGTGACGGCTGGCATCCGGGCTGGAAGCGGGTTCGATCACAGGGAGCCTAACCTGAAAAACCGGACGGGTAAGCGGTGCAGGATGAGGCGCCATCCGGCCTGTCATCCCTCACGCGCAGTCCCGCGGTTCAGGCTCCCCGAATGTACCAGTATCCCACGGCCCCGGCGATGGGCCGAGCCCGAGATCTGGTTCCGCATCGTCCACGTCGCCGTGGACGGCGCGGGCGGCCCGCCGCGTCCGACCGCGCCTTCCTCCGCTCCCAGGATGTGCGCCTTGACGATGTTCGCCATTCGCTCCGCGTCCGGGGAACCTCTCCGCTCGCAGCCTATGGCCAACGAACAGCGCGTCCAGCTGCGTGATGCCGAGGTGCCGCGAAGCGGTTTCCGCGAGGGTGCCGCGTCTCTTGACGAAACGGCGGTCCGCGAGAATACTGCTTGAGACCCACCTTCATCAGTCGGGCACTTTGGGCCATCCCGCTAATCGTCTGTCGCGAGCTTCTGGTGCCGCCCCCCCGGGGAGGGCGCCAGCGATGCATTGCTGCGTTGGGGCACTCCTCACCCTTCTCAACCCGAGGTGCGTATGAAGTCCAGATTGACCCGTTGGGTCTTGGCTGTGGCGGCAACCGCGGCCCTGGCGGCCTGCGCTGACGCGCCGGACCCCGCCGGACCCCCCGCGGTACCCGCTGAGGGAATCCAGCTCAGCGCGGCCGCCCTCCAGGATCGGCTCCCGGGCTGGTTCGCGCAGGCATCGCCCGCCGTGCTGGCGCTGGCCGGCACGGTGTTCGCCGATCACGACGAGGTCAACAACCGGCTCGTGTTCGGGGTCGAGCACCCGGCCATCGCCTCGGCCGTGAGCAACGTGCTGGAGCGGCTTGGCATCCCCAGCTCGGCCTACACCATCCAGGTGGCCGAGCCGATCCACATGGCCGCCACGCTGCGCGACCGGTGGCGCCCCACCCAGGGCGGTATCCAGATCCACTTCAGCCAGTACCTGTGCACCCTGGGATTCAACGCCGATGACGGCACGCAGCGCTCGTTTATCACCAACTCGCACTGCACCAGCAAACAGGGCGGTGTGGAGAGCACCGCGTACTACCAGCCGACCAGCAGCGCGGACGCCACGGTGGTCGCGACCGAGGTCGAGGACCCGCAGTACTTCCGCGGCGGCGCCTGCCCCCGCGGGCGCAAGTGCCGCTACAGCGACAGCGCCCGCGCGCTGTACAGCTCCGGCGTCGGCTCCAGCCGCGGCGCGATCGCGAGGACTTCGGGCCCCAACAACGGCAGCCTGGAGGTCACGGGCACGTTCACCATCACGTCGCAGGACAACACGACCTCGAGCTTCGCGATCGGCACGACGGTCAACAAGATCGGCCGCACCACCGGCTGGACGCAGGGCAACGTCACGCAGACCTGCGTCAACACCAACGTGTCCGGGACCAGCATCACCCAGCTGTGCCAGACGTTCGTCGAGGACCCCGGCGGCGCGGTGATCGTGGGCGGCGGCGACAGCGGCTCGAACGTGTTCCGCGTGACCAGCGGCGACAACGTTCAGCTGGTGGGGATCCTGTGGGGCGGCAACTCGAGCGGCACGCTGTTCGTGTTCAGCCCGCTCAAGCAGATCCGGGACGAGCTGGGCGCGATCGTCGCCACGAACTAGCGCCGTTGCACGAATGGCAGTATCAGGCATCGGGGCGGGCTGGCACCCGCCCCGAGCCTTTCCCGGAGGGTCCCGCGGGCCCGCGTTCCTCGTCGCGGTCTGCGCGGCCCTGGTCATGCCCGCATCAGGATGCCGCCCCGACCCGGCCAGGGGATCGGCCGCCGCCGAGGCGCGTCGCGCGGCTCCCGCCGCCCCGGGCGTGAGGGCGTCGGCGCGGGACTCGCTCCGGCTCGCGCTCCTGGCGCCCAGCCGCGTGCGGGTCGGCGAGCCGGTCAGCTTCGTGCTGCGCATCGAGAACCGCGCCGAGCGCACCCTCGACGTGTACCTGCGCGGCCGCACCATCACCGTGGACGTGGTGGTGGCGGGCGAGGGCGGCGAGGTCGTGTGGCGGCGGCTCGAGGACGAGATCATCCCCGCCATCGCCCTGCTGCGGACGCTGGCGCCGCGAGAGCGGGTTGAAGTAGGGGTCGTCTGGGACCAGCGGACCCGGCAGGGCAGGCAGGTTCAGCCGGGCGACTACACCGCGCGCGCGTTCCTGCTCGTCGAGGGGGGAACGCTCGAGACCGCGGCCGCGTCGTTCCAGATCGCGCGATGAGCTTGGCGACCGCTTCAGGCGCGCGGCCCGCGCCATCGCCCGCGGTCTCGGGCGGCTCGACGAGCGGCGGCTTGCACGCCGGGCTGCGCGGCAGGCCCGCTCAGAGCGCGCGGTAGAACCCCACTCCCATGTAAGGCCGTGACTCGCCGGGCCCGCCCGGGCCGGGATAGCGCAGCCGGGTGTAACCCCCGCGCAGCTGAAGCGACGTGCGGGCCCGCGGCAGGTCCAGCGCGAGCAGCGCTCCGGCCTGCCAGGCGCGGCTGTCCGCGTTGCCCTGGGCCGTGACCTCGATGCCCAGACCCAGCGCCAGCGCCGAGGTGAAGCGCGTGTTGGTCAGCTGCCGCTTCGCGCCGGCTCTCGCCCACACGTAGCGGTTGGCGTGGCCGTAGCTCGCGATCGCGATCAGGGTGGTGAGCGGCGTCGGCTGGAGGAACACGTCCCCCTGCGCGGTGAAGCCGCGCTCGAGGTTGCGCGTGCGCACGGCGCCCGCGGGGCGGCGCTCGGTCGTCCGCAGCTCGAAGCCCGGGCCGATGGTGGCGCTCCCGCGGCGGCCGCGCAGCCGCCAGGCCAGCCCGGCCGCCAAGCCCGGCGACCTGACGTGGGTCGGGCCTGCGGCCTCGGGGAACCGGTAGTACAGGTAGCTTGCCGCGCCACGCAGCACCAGTACGTGGCCCGCGCCGAGTCCCGCGCTCAGCACCGGACTCGCGAACGCGTATCCGCGGTGTAGGTCGCCTT
>CAZVKD010000325.1:0-3224 GCA_964627675.1 uncultured Gemmatimonadaceae bacterium | reverse complement strand
CTGCGGCCCGCGCCCGCAGGTCGCCCCCCTGGCGATTGTCGATGCCGTTCACGGTGTTCACCATGAGCCGCAACAAGAGGTCCACGGGGTTGCCGCTCTGGATGAGGCTCAGGAGGGCCGCCGGCGGGATCGGCATCATCATCGAGCGGGCGAAGCGCTCGCCCATGAGCGGGGTGTAGGTGATGGTCGGCCGATCGGTGAACTGGCCCTGCGCGCCCAACCCGATGCTGCTGCTGGGCACCCCCGCCGGGTTCACGCCGCCCGGGGTGTTGAAACTGAAGAGGTTCCCGGACGCGGAAAACGAGCTCTGCAGCGTGTAGCCGCTGACGATCTGCCCGACGTCGAGGAACACTCCACTGTCGCCGTAGCGGATCCGCACCAGGTTCAGGAGCATCTGGCTCTTCCACGACTCGGCCACGGCTTGACTGTAGTCGAACCGATCCCGGGTCATCGTGCCGGGCCCGATGCTGCAACCGGCCAGCACCCCCCCCACGGCCAGGAGAAGGAGCCATCCGCCCAGCACGCGTCGCGGCCAAGGCGAGCAGCGCCACAACAGCTCGCGCACGGTTCCGGCCGCCTCTGCGCTCACTTCAGCACCGCGCGCGCGTTGATTGGCTGCGGCGGCCGGTTGTTCGCGAAGCCCACCGCCTTGCGAAACGCCTCGATCTGCCTGTTCGAGAGGGTCGTCGCCTGCTTCAACACGTACCAGCGGACGCCTTCCGAGCACGGCGGTGTGGTGAGCGAGCCGCTGTATCGGTAGTAGTCCTTGCGCTTCGGCAAGAGATCGGCGGCGCTGATCTTGCCTTCGACCGTGCGCCGGTCGCCCACCTTCCCCGGCATCTGCGCCCACAGCTTCGCGATGGCCGGGTTGTCCGCCGGCACTTCGGACATCAATACCCCCACCACCGCCAGGTGGCCGTCCTTGTCGGCGTGGACGGCGTGCATCTCCATCGGGAAGCTCTTCCCGTTCAGCGTGTGCTCGCCGGGCGAGTGGAAGTGAAACTGCTTGAGCTCGAACGTCCTATTGTCGACCTGGAGCCGGCTGCCCGCTGCATAGTCGACCTGCACCGCATGACCGTTGTTGACGATGCTCACGCCGAGGGTCGTGTACGTCACCGTGAGCGGTGACAGCTTGGCTTTGACGAAGCCGCTGAGGTCGATCGGCGACTGATTCTTGCCCGCCGCGCAGGCGCGCCACTCCGGGCTCAGCGCGCCCCAGTGCTGTGGCCCGGTCTCGCCCGAGTAGCCGAAGTGGTACGGCTGCGCCAGTGCCGGGGCGGCGCACGCGAGCCCCATGGCCACGACGACGATCACCGTCTTCATGACTGCCGCGCTCTCAAGACGCGAGGGTCGGGCGTGGAATGGCATCGCTATCTCCGGCGCGTGAGCTCGACCTGCGCCGGCAGGATGCCATCCACGACGCCGCTCATCTGATCGCCCTTGACGGTCAGCCAGCCGGTCACGTGCGGCCCCGTCAGGCGGAAGTCACTCCCGATCACCGTCCCCGCCACGGTGGTGGGACGGTCGAGGGCCGGCCCGACCACCCGCGCATCGCCCGTGACCTGGGCCCCGGTCTGCTTGACCGTGATGGAGACGGTCCCCCCTCCCATCGTGGGGGGGTGGAAGCGCCACTGCCCCTCCCACGTTCCGCTGACGTCGACCGCCGGCGGCGCCCCCGGCGCCGTTGCACAGCCGGCGGAAGCGAGAATAAGGATCCCCACGACAAGCTTGCGAAGGCTCTTCATGCCGTCCTCCCGGTGGTCGAACGCCTCCACCTGGGTTACTGAGTCCGGAGTGTGAGCAACACGGCGCCGGCGCAGCGAGGTCGGCGAGCGCCTCGGTCCCAAAGGGTGTCGTCCCATGAGATCACCTTGATCAGATCACCTTGATCAGATCACCTTGATCGCCCGGACCTCTGCCGCGCGCTCGTCGACGGGGATCGTGGGCAGATCGCCCTTGCGCTTGACCGGCAGGCGGCCAAGGTAATCCATGATCGCTTGCCATTCCTTGATCTCCTGGGCGACGCCCTTCCCGATCGCGGCAGCCACGCTGCCCTTGTCCATCGTGCCCGGGGGTGGCAGCAGGTACGGCGTGTTGCCGCGCGGGTCGTCGAGGGCCTCGACCCTCGACGTGAGAGGCTGCCCATCCTTGTTCTTGGCGACGAGAGCCAGCTTGCCCTTCGTGTACCGCGGGATCGCCACGATGATCACGCCGAGATACAGGGGGCAGGTGAGGCTGTACAACCGCGCGTCCTTCCCCGTGATATCGATGGCGCGGTACCCGCGGTCGAGGTCTCCGATCTCGATGGCCGTCACGACGTCGAACTTCGGGCGGGACGCGTCGTACCGGAACCGCATGCCGGAGGCGCGCGGGAAGTACTCGCCGGGGTGGGCCGGGTTGTCCACGAGGAGGAACTCGAGCAGATGCTTCAGCTCCTGGCCCGTGAAGTAGCCGGTCACGAGGGCGCTGCCGGCCGTCGTATCCACCACACCGGCACCGAGGGGCGCCACCGCGAACACGTCGTAGACGGTCTGCACCCCCGACTTCCCGCGGGCAAGGCCGGCGCGCAGCATCCCGTTGGCGGTGAAGCCGATGTCCGCCTTCGTGGCCGTTCGAAAGGCGTCGGTGACGAGGTTGGCGAGGGGGGTGCCGGCGGCGATGTCGGTGAACGTATTGGGCAGGTCCCGTGGCGCCACCGCCAGCGGCTGATCGACGCGGTACCCGCGGGCGGCGAACACGGCCTTGGTGACCGTCTTCTTGAGCTTGTCGATCTCGTCGGCGATGGCCCGATCGCCGGCCACGGTGTCGTCGATCGGGTGGAGCCGGTAGGCGTCGACCGTCAGCGTGCCGCCGTCCAGGGTGATCGTCAGCTCGCCGAGATTTCGACCTTCCAATCCGGTCTGGACCACCGGTGTGCGGCCGTTGACGATGATCGCCTCTTCGAGCTCGGTGTGGCTGTGGCCGCCGATCACCACGTCGATGCCGGGCACGGCCCGGGCCAGGCGCACGTCGTCGCCGTCGCTGTACCGTCCATCCGGGCCCTTCTCCAGGCCGCCGTGGCTGAGACAGATCACCACATCCACCTTCTCCGTCTCGCGCAGGACCCTCACCATCTCCTGGGCAGTCTCGATGGCGCCGGAGAACTTCACCGCACCCGCGCCAGTCGTGTAGAACTGCCCCTCCTTGCCGAGCAAGCCAAAGAGGCCGAAGCGAATGCCGCCGCG
>CAZVKD010000324.1:0-3241 GCA_964627675.1 uncultured Gemmatimonadaceae bacterium | reverse complement strand
CGCCGCCTGTGGCTCTCATGGTCCCTGGCCTGGACTGCGCTGACTGCCGCCGAGGTCCGCGCGCAGGCGTCACCCTACGTTCCCCTCGAGCATCGGCTGGCACCGTTCATCGAGCATCTGATTCGCGCGGGTGTCATGCAGGACCCGCTGCCGCTGGCGCGACCGCTGCGGCGAATTGACGTGGCGCGAGCGGCCGCCGCGGTTGATACGATGCGCGTGGCCCGTGCAACGCGAGCCCTGTTGCGGGAGTTGCGGCGGGAGTTCGCGGTCGGCCAAGGGGCCGCGCGGGGCCGGGCCGAGGCATATGGGGGGGTCGCGGCAGGGAGTTATGCCCGCCGCAACCCGCTGCGCCAGGACGGGGCGAGTATCGTGGCGCTCCGCGCCGGCTTCGTGCTCGAAGGGGTATGGGGCAGTCTGGTGGCCAGCACTCATCAACTGGCCGACGAACGGCTGCGCGACGATCCCGACTACCGGGGCCGCACGGACCGGTGGACGGTGGGTCGCGGCACCGACGCTTACGTAGGCCTGCAGGGCCGCTTCGGTGAACTCACCTTCGGCGCGCTGTCACGAAACTGGGGTCCCCCGGAGATCCCGGGCACAGTGCTCTCGTGGGAGCCGTATTCCTACGATCATCTGTTCGCGCGAGTCGGCGTGCCCCGGCTCCGCCTCGAAACCATCGCCACCGAGCTGGACGCCATGGACGTCGCCGGGCAACGGCGGCGGCGTTTTTGGTCCGCCAGCCGACTGGTGCTGAGTCCCACGCGGTGGCTCACCGGGGCGCTGACGCAAGGCGCGTTGTGGTCTGGGGTAGGCCGCGGCGCCGAGCCCTGGTGGCTGAACCCCTTGAAGGCGTCGGCCACGACCCAGTCGGACGAGGCGGACACGAGTGCGGTCAACAGCCTGTACTCGGCGACCATCCGAGTGGCCCTTCCGAGAAGAATCGTCCTGCATGGCGACCTCCTCGTGGACGACCTGTCTTCCATTCTGAGCAGCAGCAACGCCCCCGATAGAATTGCGGCGACGGCCGTGGCCGACGTGCCGTTGAGTGGTGCAGCAGTCGCCCGAGTGGCCTACACCATGGTTGCGAGCCTGACGTACCGCAGCTCCCAGGGGGCGGATCAGGCCCTGATGCGCCGGGGCGTCGGCTTGGGCCGGAACTTCGCCGACTACGATCAGCTGTCGGCCGAGGTCTCGGTGCTCGCGTCCTCGCGCGTGCTCCTGACGCCCCAGCTGGCCTGGCTGCGGCAGGGCGAGGGGGACTTCCGGCGTCCGTTTCCGCCCTTGCCCGCGGACACTCACCCCCTGCTCTTCGAGGGCACCGTGGAGCGGACCCTGCGGGTCGGCCTGACCGCCGCGGCAACGGTGGGCCGGGGGCTGTCGCTGGTCGGAGACATCGGATGGCACGCGGTGGAAAACGCGGCCCACGTGAACGGAGTCACGGCTTCCGACCTCGTGTGGCGGATCGGCGCGAGCTATCACCTGGACGTTCGGGGCGAGCTTCCGCCATGAGCGGGCGGTGGCTGCCATGGGCGGCGGCGATCGCGACGACGGTCCTTGCCCCGCTCCGGGCCTCGGCTCAGGGCGCGCCGAGCGCTCACTGGTTCCTCGAGGAGTGGGCGGAGCGGGTATGGCTCCAGATTCTCGATCGCCAGGGCGGCTCGGGCGGACCCTTCAGCGCCAACGGGCTGCTGCTTCGGTTCGACCCCCGGATAGACGAGGAATATCGCCTGGATCTGCTCGCGACGCGGTTTACGCTGGGTGAGAATGCGGACTGGCACGCTCGGAACGGGGGCTTCCGCTGGCGGGCGGGGAGTATCACCAAGCGCGATATGGCGACCTTCGGTGAAATGAAAGCCTCGGTGCCCGTGAGCGATCGGTGGCGGTTCGGGATTCGGTTCGATCTCGAGGACCACGTGCGCGCGGACCGGGCTCTGGTCCGGGCGAGGTTCGATTGGTCCGCCAGCCCGCGCTATCTGGCGTATGCCGAAGGGAGCCTGGATCCCCGCAAGCCCGGATCAGATCTCGAATTCGGCGCTCGGTGGCTGGCGGCCCCGCGGGGCGGGCCGTCGGCCCATGTCGGCTTCGCCGTTCTGGATTGGGTGAACGACCTGATCTACGTCAGCCTCGATGCCGCCGGCGGCGGTGAGGTCGAGAGCACGATCGTCTATGACCGCCACCCTCTCGCCGCGCGAGGGGCGCTCGAGCTGCCACTTGCCCAGGCCCTGCGGCTCACCGCCCGGGCGGGATACGTCCGCCCGTCCGTCGTCCGGACGTACGCCGGCGTCCTGGCGGATTCCGGGTTTCGGCAGCGGGAGCGGATGGGCTTCGCCGGCGGGCTGTTGGCGTGGGATCTCTCCGGAGGCGTGCAGCTCAGCCTGGTCGCAACGTACGTCGAGGCGCGGAGCGAGCGTGCCAGACTCTCGCCGGCGGTGCCGGTGGACGAGTACAGCCTGACCGAGCGGACGACTGAGGTCGGCGGGTTGGCGAGCGCGCGTCTGGGTGGCTCAGCCTACCTCGACGTGCTTGCCTTGAAGGTCCACCAGGTGGAGCGACGCGACAACCGGACGGCTCCCGCCTCGAGCGTGGACTACGCGGACCGAGCGTGGACCGGTGAAGTGCTGGTTGCGCGCCGCCCCCATCGAGGCCTTGCGGCGGAGGTTGGCATGCTGTTCGACACGCGAGACGTTGTCCGCGGCGCCGGGCAGGTTCCGGGAGGGAGTGCCCGCGTCAGGCCCCATCAGGGGCGGGCGCGCGCGGACATCGGCTGGAGATTCGGGGAACAGGCGTCCTTCATGATCGGGAGCGCCGTGGACCTGGATGGCGACGGCGTGGCCCGCCGGTTCGACGGAATTCGGGGGCGGTTCCTGTTGCTGTGGTGAGCCTCAGCCCCGTGTCAGCACGACGATGATCGTCGCGGTCGCGGCGAAGACTTGCGCCAGTCCGGTGAACAGCGCCACCAGGTCAATCCCGCGCTCGCTCGGATCCTTGGCTGGCACCACCACGACCGCCCCCGGTTCGGGCCGCCTGCCCTTTTGGATCAGACCGTTCGGCTGCTGCACGAACGTACCGCCTTTATCCGCCTGGCGAGAGAATCCGCCCGCCGCCGCGACATAGTAGCTCACCGAACGGCCGGGAACGTACGAGACACTTGCGGGCGAGTTCACCGCTCCCTCGACGCGCACCGTGGGGATGAACGGCGGGATATGGATCGAGTCCCCGGCGGCCATGATGATGTTGTCGC
>CAZVKD010000323.1:0-3281 GCA_964627675.1 uncultured Gemmatimonadaceae bacterium | reverse complement strand
GCGGCTGCGCGCCGTCCTGGCCGCCGCAATGCCCAACCTAGTGTGGTGTCGCACCGGCAAGAACCCCCGCGGCACCTGCGCGCGTCTCCCGCGTCGCCCGGTGCCGGGAGTACAATTCAGGCGACGCGCGTGGCGTCCGGCGCATCCGCGTCGTCGCGCCGGCGATCTCGCACCGCCGTGAATGCCGGCCCGGTTCTGGGCGTGAGCGACCCGGTCCACGAGCCGAACCGGACACCGGGGTTGAGCCGCAGCCACGACCGGAGGCCGATGTGATCTTGCACGAACACGGCGGCACTGCGAACGTCGGAATCCAGCCTGGTTTCTCCGCCCCACGAGGTGGCGATGGCGCTTCCATACTGCCAGGTAGCGGGGCTCGCGGGATCGAAACCGGGCGCGCGCAGGGGGCGCCAGGTCATCCCGCCGTTCCGCAAGCGCCGATAGTCGAACGCGCCCACCGTGTACTCGCCCCCGAGTCGCAAGTCATGGTCCATGCCGGCGAGACGGCTTCGCCGGGTCCACGTGGCCGCGACGCCAAGGCTCGACGGCGCCGACCGCGCGCGGAACGGCGCGTTCTGGTAGCGTGGTGGATTGACCTGCGTGAGCAGCTCGACGGCCGGCACCGAGGAGTCGGCGTACGGCGACAGGCGTTCGTGGGCCGTGTATCCGCCCACGCGGACGCTCAGCGCGCTGCGCGCCGACCAGCTGTGCTGCCAGGTCAGGTTGCCGGTCAGGTTCGCCTGCGAGAGTCGGGACGTCGCGGCCGCTGCCTCGAATCCCGTCTGGTCACGCCGGTCGCCGTGCTGCACGCGGCCCATGACGCCGGCTTGCACCAGATCGCGCGGGTTCGGTTTCCAGCTCAGCTTGCCGAGCCAGCGGTGATCTCGGAGGGACGGGAGGTCCGGTACGAACTCGCCGGCCGCGGTTGACAACTGGTCGGCGACCCGCTCCGCCTGGCGAATCACGTGCCCAAAGAGGGCGAAGTGCAGGCGATCGCGAACGACAGGCCCGCGGACCTGGCCATCCACTTCCCAGCGGTGGGACAGCTCGCGGCCGATCTCGTTGGGGATCAGATTGGAGCCGTTGAGCCGGTGGGACTCGAACCACGAGCGAAGGGCTCCCTCGAGGACGTTCCTGCCCTCCAGCGTCGTCACCTCGACGAGCCCGCCCTGCGCGCCTGCGACGTCCGCGCCGGCACCGAGGCCCCGTACCTCCAGGCTCTCGATCCAGCTCGGGCTGGGCAGGAAGAACGCGCCACCGACGCCGACGTGGTTCACGGTGGTGCCGTCGAGCGTGTAGGAATTGGCCTGATCCGAGGCCCCGCCCCAGATCTGGTCCGGCCTGGCGCCGGGCGTGAGGGCGATCAACTGGCGCAATTCGAGTGTCGTGGGAAGCAGGGCAATCTCCGCCGTCGTGAGCCGGGTACCCAGTTCGGTGTGTGTGCTGGGGATCATCGGGGCCAGGCCGCTCACCACGAGTTCGTCGAGGCTGAAGCGAACCAACTCCAGCACCACGGTGAGTTCGGTGGCGCGGCCGGCCTCCACCTGCAGGTCCGCTCGGTGCGGCCGGTACCCCGGTCGTTGCGCGAGAAGCCGGTAGGGGCCCGACTCCAGGTGTGGGATGCGCCAGGCGCCATGTTCGTCTGCGGTTGCGCGAGCGACGGCCGAACCGTCGGGGCGCTCCACCACCACCTCCGCGGACATCAGGGGACGCCCGGCGGTATCGGTGATTCGCCCTTCCAGAGTCCCGCGGCCTTGTTGAGGAAGCGCGACACCGGGGATCACCAACCCGAGCGTAGCGATCAGGGCGAGGGCGCGTGAAGGGTGCACGCCGACGAAGTGTACCGGGCGGCGGTGCGCCTGCCAGAGGGCAGCTGGTCGCTGGGCGGCGGGGGGGAGGATCGTCGCCGGACGACAACCGCTAGGGGCCGGCCGTGCCCACAAGTACAAAGGCCGCCCAGGCTGCCGGGTGCGAGCGAGCGGCATCTCCGGCGATCCATCGGCGGCGCACGGCGCTCAAGGCGGCCGCCCCGCCGTGGCCGCTGGCCACCTCCCGGTAGAACTCGCGCATGAAATCCGCCGCCGCGCGGTCGCGCACGCGCCAGAGGGTCACCACCGCGGCGCGGGCCCCGGCGGACAGGAAGGCGTACGGCAGGCCGATGATGCCTTCGCCGCGCACGTCCCGGCCCAGCGCCGTTTCACAGGCGGACAGTGTGACCAGCGTGGCGGTCAACGCCGTCTGGCGGATCGCCCGAAGCGTGAGGTCTCCGCCGGCCAGGGCCACGCGCGTGCGATCCGGCTGTCGGTCGTCCACGATCGCGTGGGCCGCGAAATGAAGGTATCGAAACCGGCCGGGGTTCTTGGCGAACCACCCCTCGACGCTTGCCCGGCGGCCCACCAGTAATTCGCTTCCGTGCCGGCGCACCGTCTCATAGATGTCGCGCGCCTCGCGCTCGGCGAATGGAAGCGGCTCGAGTTTGGCGGCGCGCGGCGCCGATCCCGCGGCATCGGTGCCGTCCCCGCTCGCCGCGGAGCTGCCCACGGCGAGGACTCCGCGGTCCTGAGACGGCGGCGTAGCGGCGCGCGCCAGCGCGAGGCTCACCGATGCCGAAGGTGAATAGGTCACGACGTGCGTGGCGCCAAGCGGGGACCCGCCCGGTGGAATCAACACCTCGATCGGCAGCCGCGCGAGCGGCCCGCTCGGCAGAACCACGAGATCGTTTTCGAACGGGGCAAGAGGGCCCAGAAGCGCGCCGTAGACGCTCGCCGCGGCGGGACGCCAGTCCACCCCCGGAGAGGGAGCTGTCAGGGCGCTGATCAAAAACGCCACGCGAGGGGCAAGGGAATCGGTGCTTCCGAGCCGCGCGGCGCGAAGGCCGCCGGCCGATACTGACCAGCCGAAGACCGCGCTGTCCCCCCAGAAAAACGCGATGAGTGAGCGTCCCTGACCCAACACGTTCGCGCGGATTTCCTCCAGGGTCGCCGGCTGGGGGCTTGGTGTGGCGGCCGGGGCGAGGCCGGAATGGTCGGACGGAGTGATAGCGGCGAGGGAGTCCGTGAGGGCCGCGATCTCGCGATCCAGGGCCGCCCGTTCCGTTTCGTCGGTCACGGCGGCCCGCTCATCCGTCCGCAGCCGGAGCTGCCGCCCCAGTGCCACGGCGCGCGAACTGGGTGACTGGGACGCGTCGCGCTCCGCCAACAGCTGGAGCAGCAATCTCGCCCGGCCGCGCTCGGCAACCCCGAACGCTTCGGCGGCGCGGCCCAGCCTCAGCAGCGTTCGAATAG
>CAZVKD010000322.1:0-3299 GCA_964627675.1 uncultured Gemmatimonadaceae bacterium | reverse complement strand
TGGATTCGGGACCGGCCGCAGGCCGCCGCCGGTCATGGCGAACACGCCGACTTCATCCACCGAGCCGAAACGGTTTTTCACTGCTCGGAGCACCCGGTAGTCGTGCGCCGCATCGCCTTCGAAGTAGACGACGGTGTCGGCGATATGTTCCAGGGTCTTGGGGCCGGCGATCACGCCGCCCCGGGTCACGTGTCCCACCAGGAACACGGCCGTGCCGGTCTCCTTGGCGAAGCGCATCAGGCGCGCCGCGCACTCTCGAACCTGCCCCACGTTCCCCGGCGCGCCTTCCAGGTCCTCGGTGTAGGTCGTCTGAATCGAATCCACCACCATGGCGCCGACGCCCAGGGCCGCGGCATGCGCCATGATCGCATCGAGCCGGACCTCGGGCAGCAGGCGCACGGCACCGCAGTCCTCGGCGATCCGATCCGCCCGCAGGCGGATTTGCTCTCGCGATTCCTCGCCGCTCACGTACATGGTCGTAATCCCGCCAGCCTCCAGCCGCGCGGCCACCTGGAGCAGCAGGGTGGACTTCCCGATGCCGGGTTCCCCGCCGATGATGGTGAGCGAGGCGGGAACGACCCCACCACCGAGGACGAAGTCGAACTCGTCCAGGCCGGTTTTCCACCGCCGCAGCGCCTCGGCCCCCACCTGGGAGAGACGGATCGGCGCCTCTCCGGCTGGCGGCCGCTTGGTTCGATCGCCCCGTCCACCTCGCCGGCCGACGCCCGCCGCGGGCTCCTCCGCCACCGCGTTCCACGCCCCGCAGCCTTCGCACCGCCCGACCCACTTGGGGTGCTCGGTTCCGCATTCGGTGCAACGGTAGATCGAGTGGGACCTAGACGTCATGGACCGGTTCGGGTTCCCGCTCGGTGTAGTTGTCGAAGCGAGTGTACTGCTTGTGAAAGACCAGCTTGATGGTGCCGGTGGGGCCGTTGCGATGCTTGGCCAGGTGCAGTTCCGCCACGCCTTCCTGCGCGGATTCGTCTCTGTCCTTGATGCCGGGGTACATCTCCGCCCGGTAGATGAACAGCACGAGATCGGCGTCCTGCTCGATGGCGCCGGAGTCTCGCAGGTCCGACAACATGGGCCGCCGGTCGCCGCCCCGTTGCTCGGGGGCCCGTGACAGCTGTGACAAGGCGATGACCGGCGTGGCGAGTTCGCGCGCCAGCGCCTTGAGCGAGCGCGAGATGAAGCTGATTTCTTCCTGGCGGTTATCGGCGCTGGCGGGCCCGCGAATCAGCTGGAGGTAGTCCACGATGAACAGGGCGATGTTGTGCTCGGCCCGAAGGCGACGGGCCTTGGAGCGGAGTTCGAGGAGCCCCAGCGCCGGGGTGTCGTCAATCCAGACGGGGGCCGTCCCCAGGAGGCCGGCGGCGCGGGACATCTTGGGGTAGTCGTCGTCACGCAGATGCCCGCTGCGGAGGCGGTGCAGGTCCACGAAACTCTCCGCCGCGAGCAGCCGTTCCACCACCTGGTCCCGGGACATTTCCAGCGAGAAGATCGCCACCGGCAGCTTGGCTTCCAGGGCGGCGTTCGCGGCGATATTGAGACAGAAGGCCGTCTTTCCCATGGATGGCCGCGCGGCCACGATGATGAGGTCGCTCTTCTGAAACCCATTGGTCTTCGCGTCCAAGTCTACGTATCCACTGGGAACGCCGCGTACCGAATCATCGCCGCGATGGCGCGCTTCTATGCGCTCCATGGTCTGCCACATCAGTTCCTTGATCCGGACCGCCTCCTGCGTGCCTCGCTGGAAGGACACTTCGAACATCCGCTGCTCGGCCTCGTCCAGCAGGGTGTCCACATCCTGCCGGCCTTCGTAGGCGGCCTGGACGATGCCCGTGCCGACGTCGATCAGCCGTCGCAGCAGGGCCTTCTCCTTCACGATGCGGCAGTGGTACTCGATGTTGGCCGCCGTGGGGACGGCGTCCAGCAGCACCGCGAGATACTCGGCCCCGCCCGCGGCTTCGAGGTCGCCGCGGCGCTCGAGCTCGTCGCGCAGGACAACGGGGTCCACGATCTTGCCCCGCTCCAGCAAGGCGCCCATGGTGCGGAACACGCGGCGATGCGCGTCCCGGTAGAACATGGTGTCGTCGAGCAGCTCGAGCGCCTTCAGCGCCGCGTCAGCGTCGAGCAACATCGCCCCCAGCACGGCCTGCTCCGCCTCCGGGCTCCAGGGGGCCTGGCGCTCGAGCCCGCTCTCAGGCGTGCGCGTCGAGGAGCTGACGGGCGATACGTACGTCATCCCAGGTCGGCTTCTTCCAGTGCGGATTCCGCAGCAGGGCTGCGGGGTGGTAGGTGACGATCAAGGGTGTCCCACGGAAAGAGTGCACCCGATTTCGCAAGGACGCGAGGGACTGCTTGGTGTCGAGCAAGGTTTCGGCGGCCGTCCCCCCCATGGCCACGATCACCGCCGGTTTGATCTGCGCCAGTTGGGCGTACAGGTAGGGGACGCAGGCCTCGATCTCGTCTTGTTGCGGCCGCCGATTGTTGGGTGGCCGGCACTTCACGATGTTGCAGATGAAGACCTGGTCTCGGGGGAGTTCGATCGCCGCCAGGATCTCGCTCAGCAGTTCGCCCGCGCGGCCCACAAACGGCCGGCCGGTTTCGTCCTCCGTGGCACCTGGGCCTTCCCCTACCACCACCAGGCGCGCCTCGGCGGGGCCCTCGCCGGGAACGGCGTTCCGTCGTCCCTCGCACAGGGCGCACTTGCGGCACTCGCGGACCAGCGCCGAGATCGCATCGAGCGTAGCGCCCCGTAGCGGGTCGGACGTGAACAGATCCTCGGCCGGCGCCGGGATCGCGATCCCCGGCGGCGGAATGGGTGGCGCGTCCCGACGCCAATCCGTCTTGCGCGCCGGAGCGCCGGCCCGGGGCTGCGGGCGGGGATCGTGAGGCGATCCGACCTCGGGTACGGAATCGCGTGACCCGCCGACGGCCCGCCGCGCGGGCGGGCGTTGCTCCGCCTGTCGGTCCCGTTCCAGGAACAGCACGTGCTCGCCCGCCGCAACGCGCTGACGCAGATAGGTGGCAAAGAGCTCGCGTGGATCGGTCACAGCATGGCCTCGATCGCGTCCCAGATGCGCTCGGCGACGTCGCGCTTGGAACCGAACGGCACGTCCTCGTGGCCACGCGCCGTCACCAAACTGACGCGATTGGTTTCCACCTCGGGGCCGGCGCCCGGTTCATCGGCGTGGTTCAGGACCACCACGTCGAGGTCCTTGTGCTCCAGCTTCTCGCGGGCGCGGCGGAGGCCGTTCCCGGTCTCCAGGGCGAACCCCACGGCGACGCACCCTCTG
>CAZVKD010000321.1:530-3302 GCA_964627675.1 uncultured Gemmatimonadaceae bacterium | reverse complement strand
CGGCATCATCGGCACGTTCCTCGGCCCGCGATCGCCCGGCACGGCGTACGTCCTGCTGCATCACTACATGGGCGAGATTGACGGCGTGTTCCGCGCCTGGGGGTTTGCCAAGGGCGGGACCGGCTCGGTGAGCGAGGCGATTGCCAGCGCGGCTCGGGCGGCCGGAGCCCAGATCAGGACCAGCGCATCGGTGGATCGCATTCTGATCGAGAACGGTCGCGCCACCGGCGTGGTGCTGGCCGGCGGCGACGAGATCCGTGCCCGACTGGTCATGTCCGGCGCCGATCCGCGGCGCACGTTCATGGACTTCGTCGGGGAGGAACACCTCCCGCCGGACTTCGTGGCCGCGATCCGCCGCTTCAAGTTCCGGGGATCCTCCGGCAAGGTGAATTTGGCGCTGGGGGAGCTGCCGAGGTTCACCGGCCTGCCGGACGTCGGACCGCACCTGCGGGGCGCGTTCTCCATGAGCCCCAGCGTGAACTACCTCGAGCGCGCCTACGACGACGCCAAGTATGGCGAGTTCTCTCGCCGGCCGTACATGGACATCGTGATTCCCTCCATGATCGACCCCGACATGGCGCCACCCGGGAAGCACGTCATGTCCATCTTCGTGCAGTACGCGCCCTACAACCTGAAGGGCGGCTGGACCGACGCGCAGCGCGAGGCCTTCGGCGATGCGGTGATCAATACGCTCGCCGAGGCCGCGCCGAACCTGAAATCCGCCATCCTGCACCGGCAGGTCATCACCCCGGCGGACATCGAGCGCGTCGCCGGGCTGGCCGAGGGCAACATCTTTCACGGCGAACTATCGCTGCAACAGTTGTTCTTCCTGCGTCCCGCCCCGCAGTGGTCGCGATATCGGACGCCCATACGCGGGCTGTATCAGTGCGGCTCGGGCACCCACCCTGGCGGGGGCATCATGGGCGGGTCCGGCCGGCTGGCCGCGCTGGCCGCCATCCAGGGCGGCGCGTGAGCGGCCGCGCGATCGTGATCGGCGCCGGCGTGCACGGCCTGGTGGCCGCGCACTATCTGGCCCGTGCGGGTCACCGGCCGCTCGTGCTCGAGCGCGCGCCGGAGAGCGATCCCGGGCCGGATGTGGGCTGGATTCCGCCAGCCATCGTCCGGGATCTCCGGCTCGAACGGCACGGACTGGCCGTTCAGCAGACCGATCCCTGGATGGCCGTGCCGCTTTCCGGCGGCGGCCGCTTGGAGCTGTGGCGCGACATGGCGCGATCGGTCGAGGCGATCCGGCGCGTCAGCCCGCGCGATGCCGGGCGCTGGCCCGAGTTCTGCGCCCGGATGAACCGACTGGCCCGCCTGCTCGAGTCCATCTACACGGCGCCCCCGCCGGACCTGATGACGCGCGATCCCGGTGGCCTCCTCCACCTGGCGCGCCTCGGCGTGAGGGCGCGAAGGCTCGGCCGCCAGGGACTCGAGGACCTCTTGCGCACCATGCCCATGTCGGTGGCCGAACTGCTCGATGACTGGTTCGAGAGCGACGCGTTAAAGGGGGCGATCGGCTCGGCGGGCATCCTGCATCAGCGCCAGGGGCCGCGCGGGGGAGGAACCGCGTTCGTCATGCTCCATCATCATGTGGGGAGCACCCCCGGGGTCTTCCGACCGGCTGCTTCCAATGTGGGGAGCGTGTTGGCGGCCATGCCCGGGGCCGAAATTCGGCGTGGCGCGGAGGTGGCGAGTATCGAGGTTACGAAGGGCGCTGCAACGGGAGTCCTGCTCGAGACGGGTGAACGGCTTCCGGCCTCGTTGGTGCTCTCCCGGCTCGACCCGCGGCGCACCCTGCTCGGCCTCGTGGACCCCGGCTGGCTGGATCCCGATTTCGTGCGGGCGATCAAGAACATCCGATATCGCGGCGTCGTGGCCCGTGTGACGCTCACGCTCGACCGGCCGCCGGGGTTCGCCGTGTTGGCCGTGGCGCCATCGCTGGAGTATCTGGAGCGCGCCCACGATGCCGCGAAGTACGGCCGTGTGTCGGAACGACCGTTCATCGAGGCGCAGACCCTGGGACCCGCGGGAGCCGGGCGGTATCGAGTCAGGCTCCACGTGCAGTACGCTCCTTACCATTTGGCCGACGGCAGGTGGGACGAGGAGCGCCGTGCCGCGCTCGCCGACGGCGCCGTGCGCACGTTGGGCGAACACGTGCCGGAGATCACGTCAGCGATCGTGGAGCGTCGGGTGATGTCGCCCGCGGATCTCGAAGCGGCGCTCGCCTGGCCGGAGGGCCAGGCCTATCACGGGGAGATGGGGCTCGATCAAGCGCTGTTCATGCGGCCGGTGCCGGCGTTGGCGCGCTACCGCACGCCGATCCGCGGGCTGTATCTCTGCGGGCCCGGCACGCACCCGGGCGGCGGGATCGCGGGCGCCGCGGCCGCGAACGCGGCGAAGGTCGCCGTGCGAGACGCGCGGACGCTCGATTCGATCCCAAGCGCTTGAGCACGGCAAGGCCTGCGGCGCCCACCGCCACGCCTTCCGTTGCTCGATCCCGAAACCTCCGGGGCTTCGCCGCTGCGATCGGGACCGCGGGGAGGGCGGCGGACCGCTTACCTGCTAGAAAGCTGCCTCAATTGACCGGACGACACGAACGCTGTAAGCCGCACGATCGGCCACGACCAGGCGCGGCAGCGCCGCGCGAGCCGGCGCGCCGGACGCTCAGCGTGGCGCCTGCACCAAGCGGCCCAGCAGCGCCCGCAGGGAATCGGGTGGCAGCGACGTTGTGGCCGTCACGAGGAGATTTCCAAAACTCCCCGTGCCGGT
>CAZVKD010000321.1:0-520 GCA_964627675.1 uncultured Gemmatimonadaceae bacterium | reverse complement strand
GGGATAGGCCTCCGACGGCGGCATGATGCGCAGTGCCGTGAGGCGCGGCTCCCCAGCGGGGGGAGCGCCCGAACGGGTCTCGACCAGCGCCACCCGATCGCCCGAGGGCGTGAGTTGGGCCACTCGGATTCGCGGGCGCGCCGTGCCGGCCGCCCGCGCCACGCTCTCCACCCACAGCCCGCCGATCACGGCGAGCGGCTGACCCAGCAGCGCTTCCGCCTCGGCTGGGTCCATCTGTGTCCAGCGGCCCGTGGCCAGCTCGTCGTCCGGCCTGGATGGTGTCACCGGTGTCGGCGCTGCCGCTGGCGCGACGGCTGCCGGCGCGGGCGTCACGGCCGCAGGCGCCGCCGCGAGCGTGAGGTTCAGGGTGGCCGCCCCGCCCGGCTCGAGCGTCACGTTCGCGCTCGAAGAGACGTATCCGGCCAGGACGGCTTCCACGCTCACGGCGCCGGGCGGCGCGCCGGATAACTCGTACGCGCCGGCCGCGTCGGTCAGCACGGTGATGCCGGTGCCCGGGACC
>CAZVKD010000320.1:0-3325 GCA_964627675.1 uncultured Gemmatimonadaceae bacterium | reverse complement strand
GCACCTGCAACTCGCGCGGGATCGCGTCGGCACCTGCCCCCGCCGCCGCGGCGCGGCTCTCCTCCGTGAACGCGCTCATCCCAGTCGGGCCAGCGCCGCCAACAGCTCCCGGTTGTCGCGCCGCTGGCCGTTTTGCTCTTCGACAAACGCCCAGCGCAACACACCGGCCGAATCAATGATGAAGTAGGCGCGGCGCGCGGTGAACTTCGCCTCGTCCAGTACGCCGTAGCGCCGGCTGACCGCCCGGCGGGCATCGCTCAACAGATCCACCGTGATCCCGTACTTGGCGCGGAACTCCTTGAGCGACGGTACCAGATCCACGCTGATGCCCACCACGGCGGCGTTGGCCTGGTGGAACGCCGAGAAATCCTCGGTGAACGCGCACATCTCCGCCGTGCACACGCTGGTGAAGGCGGCCGGGAAAAACGCCAGGAGAACACTCGAGCGGCCACGCAGCGCCGAAAGGGTGAACTCCCCGCCGGCCGTGGACGGCAAGGTGAAGTCAGGGGCGATCTCGCCCACCAGGGGCAGGCCCACAGCGCCAGCAGACCTGCCTTGTTCGGTGCCCGGCATAGGTGCCTCGTGAATGTTGGAGTGCGGTTCGGGCCGCCGCAACGCCGCCGCTTGTCACACCCCGGACGTCGTGGCTAATTACGGCCTCGGTCACGACCGAATTCTACATCAAGGAGCCTCGTATGCCCCATCAGTTGCCCGCCCTCCCCTACGGGTTCGACGCGCTGGAGCCGCATATTGACACGCAAACGATGCAGATCCATCACGGCAAGCACCACCAGGCGTACGTCACCAACCTCAACGCCGCGCTCGACAAACATCCGGCACTGCATGACAAGCCGCTCGATCAGCTGCTCCGCGAGATGGACAAAGTGCCCGACGACATTCGCGCCGCGGTCCGCAATCACGGCGGCGGCCACCACAACCACTCATTGTTCTGGACCGTCATGTCCCCCAAGGGCGGCGGGGAGCCCAAGGGGTCCCTCGCGAAAGCCCTGGCGGAGTCGTTCGGGACCTTCGCCAAGTTCAAGGACGCCTTCACCCAGGCCGCCACGACCCGCTTTGGCAGCGGGTGGGCCTGGCTGCTGGTGAAGCCCGGCGGCGCGCTGGCCGTCGAGAGCACCGCCAACCAGGACAGCCCTCTGATGGAACAGAAGATCCCCATCCTCGGGCTCGACGTATGGGAGCACGCCTACTACCTGAAGTATCAGAACCGCCGGCCCGATTACATCGCGGCCTGGTGGGACGTGGTGAATTGGGACGAGGTCGCGCGCCGGCTGGACCGCGCGCGGAAGTAACGGATTCTGCACCTGATCTCCCCCGGGCGTGTGACGCACGTCACGCGCCCGGGGGCCACCCGGCCTTGTCGTCTGCCCGGGGTCGCCCCTAGGTTCACAACGGTTTCGCCACGGAGCGCGTCGTGCGGCGGGTTTCCGTCCGCCCCCTGGTCATTGTCGCCGCGGTGGCCGCGTGCAGCGAGCCTACGGTCGTCACCATCGTGCTCACGCCGGGCAGTATTACGCTGAACGCGATCGGCCAGACGCAACAGATCACCGCCACCCTCACCGACCAGAACGGCAAGCCGGTGACCGGCGTAACCGTCAGCTGGACGTCCGCGGACCAGACGGTCGCATCGGTGTCGTCGTCTGGTCTGGTTCGGGCCGAGGGGGCGGGGTCCACCTCGATCACCGCCGCGGCGGGCGGCTCGTCGGCGCAGACGCCCGTGACGGTGTCGCCCTCCAACTTCAACGTCGCGTTGCGGAATCTCACAACGCTCACGACCCCGCAGCAGGCCGCCTTCGACGAAGCGGCGACTCGGTGGCGGCTGCTCATCGTCGGCGACGTTCCCGACATCCTCCTGGTCGCGGCCGCCGGGACCTGCGGCTCAAACTCTCCGGCGATGAACGAGACGGTGGACGACCTGGTAATCCTGGTCACGGTGGAGCCGATTGACGGGGTGGGCGGCACGCTGGGATCGGCCGGCCCGTGCTACATCCGCAACTCGAACCAGTTGCCGATCCTTGGCCGAATGCGGTTCGACCGGGACGACCTGAACCAGCTCGAGGCAACGGGCCGATTGAACGACGTGATACTGCACGAGATGGGGCATGTGCTGGGCTTCGGCACGTTGTGGGCCGCCTTCGGCTACCTAGAGAATCCCTCGCTGCCGTCCAATTCCGGCGCCGACACGCATTTCGACGGCCCCCAGGCGATCGCGGCGTTCAATCAGGCGGGAGGCACCAGCTACACGGGCGGGGCCAAGGTGCCGGTGGAGAACACGCAAGGCGGAGCCGGAACGCGGGACTCGCACTGGCGCGAGTCGGTCTTGGACGAGGAACTGATGACCGGGTTTATCGAAACCCTCGGCCCCAACCCGTTGAGCCGCGTCTCGATCGCCGCCATGCAGGACCTGGGCTACGAGGTGAACCTGGCCCGTGCGGATCCCTATCAGAAGCTCTTCGTGGCGCCACCGGCGGGCGCGGCGGGCGCGGGAGGGGCGAATCAAATCTGGCTCGGGGATGACATCGAGCGGGGACCATTGCGCGTCGTCGGACGGCGCGGCGAGGTGGTGCGTGTCATCCGCCGCTAGAGAGCGAGGTCCGTCGCTCAGGAACCTTGTGCTGGCCGGACTGACCACCGCGTGCGCCGGCGCCCCCCGAGGCGCACCGCTCCGCACCTGCGAGCCGGCCGGCGCGGTCCCCGCGTTGGAGATCGGGGCCCGGCAGCTTGCCGGGCGCTACCAGCTCCGCCTGGTTGCGACCCTGGGGCCCGCGACCGGGGCCCAGGCGGAGGGCGCCCTCTGGCTCGAGTCCTTCGTGGAGGGCGAACGAGACCGTCCAGACGCCGGCCAGCGGCGAGTGCTCTTCGGAAGCGCGACGGTGGCGCTGGATCGAGTCGGCGCCGCGGCGCCGGGGACCACCGAATCGGACGATCCAACCCGACCGGGCGTGCTGGTCCTCGAAGAACGTACCGCGGCTGGCTCCCGCATCCTGTTGCGATTGGGCGCGGACGCCAACCGACCGGACCTGCAGCCGTTCGAGAGCCGCTACGTGGTGCTCGAGGTGGTGGCGGCTCACGCCACCGGGTTCCGCGGTCGCTGGCGGAGCGGCCTCATGGAGACGGAGGCGGAAGGGTACTACTGCGCCTGGCGAGACCCATCCTCGTAGCGTCGCCGGGCGTGCCACCGCCGGTGGGACAGTGCACGGTTGGCCCTTCGCCTGGGCCGTCGTATGGTTGGGGGAGTTCTGGATGCAGGTTGGATGTGAAGGTTGTGAAGGATGTGAAGGTTGTGAAGGATGTGAAGGGTGTGAAG
>CAZVKD010000319.1:0-3328 GCA_964627675.1 uncultured Gemmatimonadaceae bacterium | reverse complement strand
GAGGTCGAGCTCGAGGTCATCGCCCTGCGCCTGGCCGCCGAAGACCACGGGTACGCGGAAACGCTGCGACGGTTCGTCATCGCGGGCACCGCGGACGAGCGGCGCGAAACCGTGTTCATCGGGTTTCGCCAGCTGGGTGGGGTGTGGCGGGTTCGGGAGGTCCGGGTCGTGCAATGAGGGCTGGCGTAACCGCAATTCGGATCGTCCCTTGCACGGCTGACGAGCGTCGGTTATACTGCCCTGCTCGACCGGAACTCCGTGGCCCCTTGGAGGCGTAGGCGATAGTGAAGGTGCGTTCCAGCGTAAAGCCCATCTGCGAGCACTGCAAGGTCGTCCGGCGTCGCGGGGTCACGTACATCATCTGCAAGCGCAGTCCCAAACACAAACAGCGGCAAGGCTGAGCGGATGGCGCGTATCGCAGGGGTGGACCTGCCTCGCGAGAAGCGGGTGGAGATCGCGCTGACGTACATCTACGGCATCGGTGTGCCGACGTCGCGGCGGATCCTCGACAAGACGGGGGTGAATCCGGACACGCGCGTCCGGGACCTGTCCGATGCCGAGGTGGCGCGGCTGCGCCAGGTGATCGAGCGCGAGGTCAAGGTGGAGGGCGCCCTGCGGACGGAAGTCGCGATGAACATCAAGCGACTGATGGATATCGGCAGCTATCGCGGGACCCGTCACAAGCGAGGGCTGCCCGTGCGGGGTCAGCGGACCCATACCAACGCCCGGACGAAGAAGGGCCCGCGGAGGGCCATCGCCGGCAAGAAGAAAGTGATCGCGAAGAAGTAACATGGCCGAGACACCCACACCCACACCCGCCGCGGCGCCGGCTGCCGCTCCCGGGGCCGCGTCTCAGCCGGCCGCCAAGCGGAGCAAGAAGGTCGTGGAGGCGGAAGGCATTGCCTATATCACCGCCACGTTCAACAACACGCTGGTGACGATCACCGACTCCAAGGGGAACGCGGTGGCGTGGGGCTCGGCGGGCAAGGCCGGGTTCAAGGGCTCCAAGAAGTCAACGTCGTTCGCCGCCACCGTGGCTGCGGAGCAATGCGCGCGGGAGGCCGTGAGCCTGGGCGTCCGGCGGGTGCACGTGCGGGTGCAGGGGCCGGGATCCGGGCGCGAGTCGGCGATTCAGGCGCTTGCCACGGCGGGTCTCCAGATCGCCTCGATTCGCGACATCACGCCGATCCCCCACAACGGGTGCCGGCCGCCCAAGAAGCGGCGGGTCTAGCGCGATGGCGCGGTACACCGGAGCGGTCTGCCGGCTCTGCCGGCGCGAGGGCACCAAGCTGTTTCTCAAGGGCCCGCGCTGCCTGACCGAGAAGTGCGCGGTGGAGCGGCGGGGCTACGCGCCCGGCCAGCACGGCCAGTCGGCCGGCCGGCGGCGCAAGACGTCCGAGTACTCGCGGCAGTTGCGCGAGAAGCAGAAAGTCAAGCGGATCTACGGGCTCACCGAGCGGCAGTTCCGCAATCTGTTCGACCGGGTGCGGCAGGAGCCCGGGGTCACCGGGGACAACCTGCTGATCGCACTGGAGTCCCGGCTGGACAACGTGGTGTTTCGGATGGGGTTCGCGCCCAGTCGTCAGGCTGCCCGGCAGTTGGTCCGGCACCGGCACATCGAGGTCAACGGCCGGCGTGTGACGATTCCGTCCTACCGGGTGCGGGCGCGGGATGAAGTGCGGGTTGCGCCGCCCAGCCGGGAGCTGGCCACGGTGCAGGCGTCGCTCGCGGCGTTGTCGCGCGCCACGCCGGTCCCGTGGATTGCCGTGGATACCGAGAAGGCCACCGGAAGGATCACCGAGCGGCCCGCGCGCGAGGCGATTCCCATCGCGGCGCAGGAGCAGCTCATCGTCGAACTCTACTCGAAGTGACCATGTCCATTGACTTGATCGGCCTGGTCCGTCCGCACGTGGTCGAGATGACCAAGCGGGAGGACAATCCGCACGCGGCGGAATTCCGGCTCCAGCCTCTCGAGCGCGGTTTTGGCTACACGCTGGGGAATGCCCTGCGTCGCATGCTGCTGTCATCCATGCGGGGGGCGGCCGTGTGGGGCTTCCGTCTGGAGGGCGTGGTGCATGAACACCAGACGGTGCCCGGTGTGGTGGAGGACATTCACCAGATCATTGCCCGGCTGAAGGCGCTCACGCTGGTGCTCGCTCCGGAAGTGGACGAGGCGGTGTTGCACCTCCGCGCCTCGAAGGCCGGTCCGGTCTACGCGCGGGACATCGAAGCGCACGGGGCCGTGCGCATCGTCCAGCCCGATTTCCTGCTGTTCACCCTCCAGGAAGATCGCGAGATCTCGGGCGAGCTGTACGTCAACAAGGGACGTGGGTACGTGGAGGCGGCGCAGCATCCCAGCGATCGGTCGTTGCCGGTGGACTTGGTGCGCATAGACGCGATCTACAATCCGGTGCGGCGGGCCAACTTCACCGTGGCGGAGACGCGCGTGGGCCAGCGCACGGACTTCGATCGGCTGACGCTGTCGGTGGAGACCAACGGCACGATCACGCCCGAGGACGCGGTGGCCTACGCGGCCGCGCTCCTCCAGGAGCACCTGCGGTACTTCGTGGACTTCGGGCGCGTGCCCATGATGGCGGCCGCCGCCGCGGCGTCGGGTGGACGGGATGGCACCCGGCTGCACGACCTGCTGGCCAAACCGATTGACGAATGCGGCCTGTCGGTCCGGTCCATCAACTCGCTCAAGAACTCCAACATCAATACGCTGGGGGACCTGGTTCGCTACTCCGAAGACGACATGCTCAAGGTGAAGAACGTGGGCGAGAAGGCGCTGGCCGAGATCGCCGAGTTGCTCCGGCGGGAGGGCCTGAACTTCGGCATGGAGTTCGAGGACGTGGGCGGCGAGGTGGTGGTGAAGAACCCGGGGACGCCCCCGTCAGCCGCCCGCGCGGCGCTGGCGGAAGCCGAGGGCTGACATGCGCCACCGCGCGCGGGGCCGGCAGCTTAGCCGCACCTCCAGTCACAAGCGGGCCATGCTCGCGAACATGGCGACGTCGCTGCTGGCGCACGATCGCGTGGTGACCACGGAGGCCAAAGCGAAGGAGCTGCGCCCCTACGTCGAGCGGCTCATCACGCTCGCCCGCCGGGGGGACCTGCATGCGCGCCGGCTGGTGGAGCGCCGCATTCGAGATCGCGCGGCGGCGCAGCGGCTGTTCCGGGAGATCGGCCCGCGGTTCGCGTCTCGTCCGGGAGGTTACACCCGCATCGTCAAGCTGGGACACCGGCCGGGAGACGGCGCGGAACTCGCCCGCATCGAGTTACTGTCTGCGTGAGCCAGAGCGTTGGTGTGCGGTTGCGAACGGGGACCCTT
>CAZVKD010000318.1:0-3397 GCA_964627675.1 uncultured Gemmatimonadaceae bacterium | reverse complement strand
TCGCCAAACTCAAAGCCAAAGTGGATGCGCTTGTCATCGGCGACCCGACTGAACTCGCCCGCGCCGTGTCGCGACTGGCGGCCCGCGGTCGCGTGGCGATGGACACCGAAGCCGCATCGTTTCATCGCTACACGGATCGGGTCTACCTGCTGCAACTCAGCTCGGGCGGCGACACGGTCCTGGTGGACCCGCTCGAGGTGAGGGATCTCGGGCCCATCGGCGCCGTACTGGCGGACGAGCGTGTGGAGGTGGTGTTCCACGACGCGGACTACGACCTGCGCGTGCTCGACCGCGACTACGGATTTCGCGCGAGGTCCGTATTCGACACGCGGATCGCCGCGCAGTTGCTGGGCGAGCCCAGCGTCGGCCTGGCCGCGCTCCTGGAGAAGTATTTCGGCGTGACGTTGGACAAGAAGCTGCAGCGCGCCGATTGGTCATTGCGACCGCTGTCGCCGGACCTGGTGGCCTACGCGGCGGCGGACACCGCGTACCTCCTGCCCCTGCGCGACCTGCTCGAGCGCCGAATGGCGGACGCCGGCCGGCTCGCCTGGGCCCGGGAGGAGTTCGCCCGCCTCGAGCACATTCGCTGGACGCCGCCGGAGAGGGACCACGCCCACCTGCGCTTGCCGGGAGCGAAAGCGCTGTCGCCACGTGCCAAGGTGATTCTCAGGGCCCTGCATGAATGGCGGGATGGCGTGGCGCGTTCGCTCGACCGGCCGCCTTTCCGGGTTGCACCCAGCGAGGCGCTGGTCGCCGTCGCCCGTGAAGCCCCCACCACCCCCGGTGCGCTCCAGCGCGTGGCCGGCCTGCCGCGCTCCATCGCGCGCCGATACGAGGACGCGTTGCTCGATGCCGTGCAGCGTGGCCTTGAGGCGGAGATCGGCCGGCCGGTGCGGCGGGCACCGGCCATGCCCCGTCCCGATGCGGGTACGGAGGCACGACTCGAGCGGCTCAAGGCACACCGCAACGAGCGGGCGGCGGTCCTGGGACTGGAGCCTGGGGTGTTGTGCCCCAACGGCACTCTGCTCGCGCTCGCCCGTCACGCGCCGCAAAGCCGCGATGAGCTGGCGAGTGTCCCGGACCTGCGATCCTGGCAACGGGAGGCGCTGGGAGAGGAGGATCTCCTGACCGCGATCGGACCGGTCGAGCGTCCGGGTCAGTAGCCCAGGAACGCGCGGACTTTAGGATCGATTCGCTCGGGCGTCCAGTAGGGCTCCCACACCAAGTCAACGTTGACCCCCGTGACGCCGTCCAGGGAACGCGCCACGCGGTCCACGTCGGCCATGATCTCCGGTCCCGAGGGACACCCGGGAGAGGTCAGCGTCATCGTGACGTCCACGATTCCCTGCTCGTCCACCTGAACGTCGTAGACCAGGCCCAGATCCATCACGCTCAGACCGATCTCTGGGTCCTTGACCTGGCGAAGTGCTTTGCGGACGTCGTCAGGCGTTACCATCGGGGCTGCTCCGCGTGCCAACCAATGAGGGGAGATCCTTTCAAGCGAGAAATCTACCATGTATCGTGGCGCTCGTGCTATCCGTTGCCGCCGCCCGCGCCTGCGGCTGGTTGCCTCACGCCGCTACGGGCCCCGGTCGCCACCGGCCCCCACCGCCGGGCGATCCAACGATACAGGCGATCTGCCGCTCGCAGCGCCGCCGGCACGCGCAGCACTATGCCCGGGAGCCAGCCCAGTGGCATGAATGCGCACAGCTCTCGGGCCGCCGCCGCGCCCGCGAACACCTGGCCGCTGGGGAGCACGAGATGCGCCGACAGGCGCAGGGCCGCTTGGTCTCGGTTGGCAAGCGCGGGTGCTGTCGGGTCGGTGAGCGGCAGCAGCTCGATCGCGTCGCGGCGGTCCCAGCGCTTCAGGCGCGAGACCCAGCGGCGGCAGAAACCGCAGTCCGCGTCGTAGATGAGGACGGGGCGGCGGGTCAGAACTGGCGGGGCCCGGAACATGATCCTGCCACGCCCGGTCGTCCGTCTGACTGCTGCGCCAGGTCCACGGCGGCATCGGCGATCCGGCCACGGATCTCCTTGAGTCGCGTAATGGATCGGGCGGCGCGCGGCGCATAAACGCGGTTGGTGAGCACGATCACGAACACGTCCTGCTCCGGGTCCAACCAGAGCGAGGTCCCGGTGAATCCGGTGTGGCCGAACGCGCGGCGCGAGAGTCGCCGGCCCGAGTTGTCCGCGGTGGTCGTGTCCTCCATTTCGAATCCCAGCGAGCGATTCGTGCCCACCCGCCGGCTGAACAGCTCCACGGTCTCCGGCCGGAGAATCGGCCGACAGTCGGCGGCTCGCCCGTAGTTGAGCAGGAACTGGGCGCACCGCGCCACGTCGCGCCCGGTGCTGAAGAGCCCGGCGTGCCCGGCCACGCCGCCCAGGCGGGCGGCGTTTTGATCGTGCACCGTACCGCCCACGGGAGTGCCGCGCCAGACGCCAACCGGGGCCGCCCGTTTCCACACGGATCGTGGGAGCCGGAAGCGGGTCTGCGCCATGCCGAGGGGCTGGAACAGCTCGGCCTGGGCGAATTCGTCGAGGGGGCGGCCCGAGACGCGTTCGATGATCCAGCCCAGCAGGATGGCATTGAGGTCGCTGTATTCCGTGCGGGTCCCGGGCGGCCAGCGAAGCGGCTCCTCCAGGACCAGCCGGCTCGCGCCCGCCGAGTCGGCGGATCGCTGGTGGAGCGGCAGGTAGGCTCTGAGCCCCGAGGTGTGGTACAGGAGGTGCGCGATCGTCACGTCTTGTTTGCCCTGGCCGGTGAACTCCGGGAGGTACCGCTGCACCGGCTCACGCAACTGCAATCGGCCGGCTTCGACCAGACGCATGGCGGCGGGCGTGGTGGCCACGACCTTGGTGAGCGACGCGAGGTCGAAGAGCGTGCTGTCGGGGTCAGGTACGGGACTCGACGCCGACCAGGTCAGGTGACCGTACCCGCGCGCCAGCAGGACGGTGTCGCTCCGGCCGATAACGACCACGGCCCCGGGATAGACGCCGGTGGCAATGCCCGCCAGCACTTCTCGGTGGACGTCGCCAGCGGCCGAGACCTGTGCCGTGAGCGCCACCGCGATCAGGGCCGTCAGTGCCACAGGCCCGGGATTCTCGCTCCGCAGGTCGGACAACCGCAGTCGGCGGTCAGTCGCAGGCCGCGCACGACGTAGCCGGTGCGCTCCACCAGCACGTCCCCGCAATCGGGGCACAGGGTGTTCTCCCAGTGCCCCAGCCGCCCGGGCAAGTTCCCCGCGTACACGAATCGGAGACCGGCGTCACGGCCGATCTCACAGGCGCGCACCAGCTGTTCGGCCCGCGTGCCGGCATGGTCCGTCATGCGGTAGTCGGGGTGAAACGCCGTGACGTGCCAGGGGATGTCGGGCGACACCGAGGCGATGAACTCCGC
>CAZVKD010000317.1:0-3414 GCA_964627675.1 uncultured Gemmatimonadaceae bacterium | reverse complement strand
CGTCCACGTTCCTCCAGAGGCGACAAAGCCTCCTGCTTTCTTTGTTCTGACCCAGGCTGAGTTGTTCGAGATCCTCCACCCGCTCGACCTCGCTTATCGCCGCAACTATCTTGCCAAGCACAAAGAAGAGTATGGCGACCGGCGCGGGGTCGTGAACCTCTCAGCGAAACAAGCCGAGCCCTTCAGGGACCATTGGACAACGATTGTAGACCGTCTTAGGAAGGTCGGATCAGCAGGGTAGCGTGCCGCCTAACCCGGGAAATGGAGCTGGCGGCCGCTCGCCGGGTGGGCCCCGTTGCACCGGCTGGCGCCGCTGCGTCCGAGAAGGAAGAATTGTGTTTGTGTGGCGGCGACGCAGTCGCCCGCAGCTCATTTCCAGTCCGTTAGACCGCCACGTCGTTCTCGCGAGCCGTCGCCACGCGCGGCGCACCAAGATCACCGAGGGCTTTTCCTGCAACCTCGTTAGGGCGCTCGCTCGACTGGCTGGCGATACGGAATATGGCTATATTGTGGCCAGATGCGCTACGAGATCGTCCTGGCGCCGGAGGCGGCCGCCGCGTACAAAGCGCTCCCCGCCTATTGGCGCGCGATTGTCAGGGACGCCCTCGAACGCCATCTGCGCCATGAGCCGACCAAGGTGAGCAAGACCCGCATTAAGCGATTACGGGGTCTGATCCGGCCTCAGTACCGCCTGCGGGTCGCCGAGATTCGGGTGTTCTATGACGTCACGCCAAAGGCAGTCCAGGTCCTCACCATCGTCCCGAAAGAGCAGGCGGAAGCCTGGCTCCGGCGCGAAGGCACGCCCACCGAAGAGGGTGGCCTTGGCCAAGGTGAAGGATGACTTGTCCAAGTACCTCCGGCTCGCTGCGGACGAGGAGATCGTGATTACGCGCCATGGCAGACCCGCAGGCCTCTTGATCGGCTTCGAGTCTGAGGACGACTGGTTTGAGTACCGCTTGGAGCATCATCCCGAGTTTCTGCGCCGCGTGGCCGAGGCCCGCGAGGCGCTATATCAGGGACGCGGCGTACGCCTGGAGGATCTCTCCGCCTAAGCGAGCGCCCTAACCCGACCATGTGAAAGCGCGGAGCTGCCCTCGGGCGGCTCCTGAAGGTTGTGCGGAGCCTCGTCTTGAGGGCCACCTTCGGTGGTCCCACACAGGAGGCTGCGATGCGCTGGGTCGGGTTGGATCTCCACAAGCGGTACCTCACGGCGTGCGCCCTCAACGACGACGGCCAGGTGGTGGCCGAGCAGCGGCGATTGCCCGCGGACGCGGCGGCGCTGGTAGAGTGGCTGACCGCGTTAAGCGGGGCGGTGACGGTGGCGATGGAAGCGACGCTGTATTGGGCCTGGCTCCACGATCAATTGAGCGCCGCGAGGATCGCGGCCGTGGCGGCGCACCGTGGGTGAGGTCCTTCAGCGTGGCCCGCTCCGTGCTGCCGTGATACACCGCGCGCAGGCTCCCCCGCCGGAGCAGCTCGGAGAGGGCGCCGGCATCCACTTGGTCGCCCTTGTTGCCCCGCCGCGCCTCCCCGCGCCGATCGCACACCACCACCCGATGCACCAGCGGCGCCAGCAGCTCGTGTAACCGCTGGGCCTGGGTCCCTTCCTCGAAGGCCACGTGGATCGTGCCCCGCATGTGTGGATGGTTCTTGCCGGTACTTATACACCGAGGTACACGATTGCTGGTGGGAGTAGACCCAGGCATTGACAGGGCACTGAGGACGGCATCAACATGAAACTCAGTGTGCGTTTTCTCTCGCTCTGCATCGCGGCCTTCATGTGGAGCTGCGACCGAATGGACGTGTCCAGTGCTGGCGACGAACAAAGTGGCAGGGTCTTCCTGGTTGATCAGTCGAAAGCTGCCCTCCCCAGGGACGTGACCCTTTACGACCGGCTCGAGGCCGAAACGATCGAGAGGATCAGGGCACGGCTCGGTCCCAAGGAGCTGGCCGCCTTCGAGGAGACGCTGGCCGACGAGCGGGCAGGCCGCATATGGAGGGTCCGCGGGGACGAGGAGTTGAGCCGGCTGTTATCGACGCTGTACGCCATTCAGGACGCGCGGCGGAGCAGTGGGCAGGAAGAGGGTCTGCGCGCAGTAGCCCGAAACCGGAGTGCCGAGGTGGATGTCGTGCTTGTGGAGTCCTTGGGCCGTGAGGATATCTTTGCGCGAGTGGTTCGCACGCCGGGCCCATACGCTCGCAATCTGGTCTATGTCACTCCGGACGGCCTCAGCGGGGAGCGCGTGGCCATGGCCCTTGGGTCGATCTCGCGACTGCGTCGTGCTGACGGGGACTATCCGCTGAAGCGGCGAGTGGTGTTCCTACGAAGCAGCCTTCGGCTCGGGCCAGAGGGATCGGTTCACCTGAGTCGAGCCGCCGAGGCCGTCGGCCAGATCAAGGATGCCCAGCGGCAGACGCCCGCATCTCCCCGGGTCACCGTCACTCTGCCACCCGAATCGCCAGGCGGCTCGCCGGGAACCCGGTAGAGGAGTTGCGGCGATAGATCCCCGCCTAACGCGTCGGGCGCATACCGGTCGGCGTGTTGGACTTGATGTCAGTGTGGTTTCAGCTGCGCTTAGGACGGAAGCCGATGCTGTTCTTCGGCGTTTTGGGTGGTCTGCTGTTCGGTCTGGGGTTCCTCGTGGGGGCGGCGGCGCTGGTGATCCGCTTCGGGATCGGGGTCGGGTTCCGGCCGTTGCTCGACCTCGTCATGGTCCTCGTGATCTCGGGCATCGCGTTGTTCGGGTTCGGCTTCGTGGGAGAGATGCTGGCGGGTCAGCGGGAGGAAGTCCGCGCCCTCGGGAGGGCGGTGGAGCGGCTGGTGCGCGCGCTGGAGCGGCGGGGCCCCTAGTCAGAGAGGGACCCTACGCTACGTGCGCCGGGCCGAGCAGGCCGAGCTCCGCCAGGCGGGTGACCCGCCGCTGAAGCCGACGCACTACGTCTGGCTCAAAGGCGCGGCCACGCGGAGCCGAGCTGACAGCCGGCTGATCCGACAGGCCCGCCGGGCCGGCCTCAAGGTGGGACGTGCTTGGGGCTTGTCCAAGCAGCGCTTGAACGCTGCGCTACGCCATGCTCCGGGAGCACGCTGATGAAATCCGCCGCGCTTGGGGAGACCCACGTTGGCAGTTGAAGTAACGAACATCTCTCCCCACGGCTTCTGGCTCTTGATCGACGGGCGGGAGGTATTCGTGTCCTTCAAGGAGTTCCCCCGGTTTGCTGACGCCACGGTTCAGCAGATAGCTGGCGTTCGACGGCCGAGTTCGCACCACCTGCACTGGCCCGAACTGGATGTGGACCTCGCCGTAGACTCGCTCGAGAATCCGGCCAAGTACCCACTGGTTAGTCGCGTGCGGGGTACAAACCGGGTAGATAGGTAACACGGTAAACCGGGATGATGGGTGACACTCCCCTTAA
>CAZVKD010000316.1:0-3456 GCA_964627675.1 uncultured Gemmatimonadaceae bacterium | reverse complement strand
GGAGCCCGGGGGACCCCGGCGGCGGGCGCTCCCGAGCGTGACTAATGCGGCGCCGACGTCGCCGACGCCGCCGCCTTGACGTCCTCCAGCGCCTTTCGCGCGGCCTTCTTCACCTCGGCGTCGCGGTCTTCGGCCAGCTCCTTGAGCAGCGCGATGGCGGCGTCCGTGCGGGCCAGGGCCAGGCCCTCGACCGCGCCGACCCGCGGGCCACTGGGCCGTCGCCCCACGAAGCGGCCCCCGGGTTCGGCAACCTTGCGGAGCGCCTCCACCGCCTCCGGCGTGCCCAGCCGCCCCAGCGCGCGGTAGAACTCGAGCTTGATGCTGGCGTTCTCCTCCCGCTCGGCGGCGGACATGAGCGACATGGCAAGGCCCGCGAGCCCCTTGCCGCCCACCTCCGCGGCCACGCGCAAGCGCACCTGAGCGTCCGCGTCGTTCAGCGCCCGCTGGAGATACCTCGCGCACGCCGGCGTGCCGATCTTGGCCAGCGCGATCCCGGCGGACTTGCGCACCCGCGCATCCTCGTGCTCCAGCGTCTTGCCGAGGTGGGGAATGGCCTCCTCGATGCGCAGTTCGCCCGCCAGATCCGCGATGTTCCGCACCACGAACCAATCCGGGTGTCGCAGCATGTTGATGACCATATCGGTCCCGTCCTTCACCTGCCGCAGCACGGCGAGCAGCGCCTTGCGCTCGGCGTAGGTGCCCGCGTTGACCAGCAGCTCGAGGAGGTGCTGGGTGCCCAGCGTGCCGGCGCGGTGCATGATCTCGCCCACGTCCCGCGCGTAGAGCGGGTCCAGCAGGAGCGGACTGAAGGACTTGAGGATGTTCTCGCCGAGCATCCGGCGCAGCGCCATGCCGTACTTCCGCCTGAGGTCGCCTTCCTGCAACCCGCCCTCGTAGCGCATGATCGCCACCACCGCGTCCACCGCCTGCTCCGGCCGCTTGGCCTGAATCACCTCCGACACGCCGGCCGTGATGGCGTTCAGCAGCTCGGTGACGTTCGGACCGTCGGGCGCCGCCTGCCAGTTGCGCAGCGCCTGGGCCAGGGGGGACATGGCCGCCCGCTTGTGCTCCACCATCTCGGCGTACGCCGCGCCTTCCTTGGCGGGGATCACCTTGAGCGGCTCGCCCGTCACCGGCTGCGCGCCTGGCACCGCCGCCGCCTTGACCGCTTCGGTCACCCGCAACTGGCGCCGCTCGGCCGCGGCGCGCTCGGTCTCCGCGCTCACGACCGACACGCCGGTCACGTTCTGCTCCCGCAGTCGCAACTCCACCGTCTCGCCCGGCGCATAGCCCGACAGGTCCGGCGCCAGCGCCTTGGCCAGCGACATCAGGTCCGCCGGCGCGCTGTGGTGCGCCACATGGACCTCCACCACCCCATGGACTTCCAACTGCTGCGTCAGGACGGGGACCAACGGCACCTCTGAGGGGACCGCCGCTCCCTCGACCAGGAGCCCGGTCGGGCCCAGCCGAAGCGTGTAGCTCCGCTGATCCGCCAGTTCCACCAGGCCGCGCAACGCCGCGCGCTGGTCGTCCACTCCGTCGGGCGCGGTGCGGAGGGAATCCACCAATTTGGCCAGCAGCAACGCGAATTTGTGTTGATCGAGCATGGCGAGTGAGCCAATGTATCGCCGCTGCGAAGCCGGGGCCAGCCGTTTCATTGCACCCTGGTCCAAAACCGCTGCGCTTGACGCCGCGCGCGGCGCGCTGCACTTCCCAGGGTCCTCTGACCGATCCGCCGCATGCGCCTGCTGGCCCTGACCAACCCCCGATCCGGCCGCGGACGCGCTCTGGCGCGCCTCGCCCGGTATCGGGCGCTCGCCACGACTCACGACGTGACCTGGGTGCTCGCGGCGAGCGCCGAGGACCTGCGCGCGCGAATCCGCGCCGCGCCGGGCGACGAGTTCGAGGGCGTCCTCCTGGTTGGCGGAGACGGCACGCTGAACGACGCGCTGGGACCGCTGGTGGAGACGGGCCTGCCGGTGGCCGTGCTTCCGGCCGGGCGGGGGAACGACTTCGCCCGCGCCGCGGGATTCAATGGCACGAGCGTGGCCGCGCTCCTGGCGAGCGAGCGGCCCGAAGTCCGCCGGCTCGATGTGGGGGTGGTCAACGGCCGGCCCTTTGCCTCCGTGGCCGGCGTCGGGCTCGACGGCGTGGTGAGCCGGCTGGCCAACCAGGGCAAGGGTCTGTGGGGGGGAACGGCCGGCTACTTGGTGTGTGTCCTCCGGGCGCTCGCGGCGTTTCGCCCCTGGACGGTGGAGGTGGTCGTGGACCAATGGACCTGGCGCGGAGCGGTGACGCTCGTGGCCGTCGCCAACGGCCCGTGTTTCGGGGGCGGGATGCGCATCGCGCCAAACGCCGCGATGGATGACGCCCAGCTCGACGTCTGCATCGTTGGCGCCATGAGCCGAGCGCAAGTGCTGGCCGAGTTCCCCAAGATCTTCTGGGGCGGCCACACCAGTCATCGGGCGGTTGTCATGCGACGTGGACGGGTGGTGCGGATCGAGGCCGGCGGGCCGGAGGACATCTACGCCGATGGCGAGTGGGCGGGCCGGACGCCCGGAGAGTGGTCCGTCCTCTGCGGCGGGCTGCGGGTGTTCGTGGCTTCGGCTGGCGGCGCTTGAGCGCGGGCTGACGGGTACGGCGCGCCGGCGTCCGCGGCGCGCCGGCGCGGGCCGAGCTTACCGGTCCCGGACCACTTCGCCTCCTTTCATCACGAACCGAACCTTTCGAAGCGCCGAGATATCGCGCGTGGGGTCGCCTTCCACCGCCATCAGGTCCGCGAGCAGGCCGGTCCGAATGGCGCCCACGCGCTGATCTATCCGAAGGATGCGGGCGTTCCCCGAGGTGGCGCTGAGCAGCGCCTCCCCCGCGGGCATGCCGTAGCTCACCATCAGCTCCAGTTCCCGCACGTTGTCGCCGTGGGGAAACACCCCCACGTCGCCGCCGAAACAGATGGGCACGCCGGCGGCCAGCGCGGCGCGAAACACGTCTCGCTTGGCCGCGATCCGCGCCGGCTCGGGATCCACACCCTTCCGCCAGCCGGCGTATTGCGCGGTGGCCTCGCCCGCCGCCAGGGTGGGGCAGAATCCGACGCCTTTTTCGGCCATCAGCCGGAAGACGTCCGGGGTCCCGCCATCGCCGTGCTCGATCGTGGCGACGCCGGCCAGCGTGGCCCGGCGCATGGCCTCGGCCGAGCTGGCGTGCGCCGCGACGGGCCGCCCGCTGCTCTCGGCTACCCGGACGATGAGGTCGAGTTCATCCTGCGTGAAGGCCGGGCGGGTCTCCCCGCCGGGGCCCCAGCGGTAGTCGGCGTACACCTTGATCCAGTCCGCGCCCCGCCCGGCCTGGTCGCGCACCACGCGGGTGAGGCCGTCCGGGCCGTCGGCTTCCTCAGCGCCGCGCGGGAAGTCCCACTCCGGCGCCGCCCGGGGCGCGTAACTACCGGTGGCCACGATC
>CAZVKD010000315.1:0-3458 GCA_964627675.1 uncultured Gemmatimonadaceae bacterium | reverse complement strand
ACCCGCGACCCCCTGAACCCCATTCAGGTGCGCTACCGGGCTGCGCTACGTCCCGCGGAAGGCGCTTGCGCCGGCACGGACTTGACGATCGCCTGCGCCTCGACCACGACCAAGGTAACCGCGATGCGCGGGCCCATCCAGCGCGCACGCGCGGGCAGCGGCCCGAAGCATGGCTGGACCTGCGATCCGGCTCACTGCGACGGTGGGTTACATTGCGGGGACCTTGTTGACCTCCGCCCAACCGGCGGACTCGCGGCCGCTTCGTTCGTGGCCTCGTTCATACCTTTGCAGCCGATCCCCATGCCTCGATCCTATGTACTGTTGGCTCGCCTCCTGTTCGCGTCCGCCATCGCGACCATCACGTCCCTGGCCCTCACCGGAGAGTCCGTACCCATCGTCCGCGACCTGAACGACAAGATCCAGCACGTCACGGCGTTCCTCGGACTGACGCTGCTGTTGGATTTCTCGTTCCCGGATCAGCCGCTGAACGGGTGGAAAGTCGGCGCCCTGCTCACCTACGGGGTCGCGCTCGAACTGGCACAGATGGCCACGCCCACCCGGGACCCCGCACTGTACGATATCCTGGCGGACGCGGCCGGGATACTGCTCTATGCCGGCGTCCGTCCAGCGCTCCGGCGCGTGCCCGTCCTGCAACGCCGGTGGCGGAGAGCTGCTGAAGGTCCCGGATAGGGCAGTACATGGGCGCCACCCACGGAACGAGAAGCAACGACACCGAACGGGGGCAGTGACGGCAGGACCGCCGCCCCCCCATCCCTCAGGGTCACATACGGCCACATGCCAGAGCTGCCGGAGCTCACGGTCTACCTTGAAGCCCTCGATCGGCGCGTCCGGGGAACGACGCTCGAGCAGATCCGGCTCGCCAGCCCGTTTGTGCTTCGCACCGCCGAGCCGCCCCTCGCAAGCTTCCAGGGCCGCACCGTCCGCTCACTGGACCGAATGGGCAAACGCCTGGTGCTCGAGCTGGACGAGCAGCACTTCCTGCTGATTCACCTGATGATCGCCGGCCGATTGCATTGGAAGGCTCCGGGGTCGCCCCTCCAGCGGCGGTTCGGCCTCGCCGCCCTCGACTTCCCCCACGGGACGGTCACCCTCACCGAGGCGAGTCGCAAACACCGGGCGGGGCTCTGGACCGCTCGGGGTCGCGACGCGCTGCGGGGTTACGACCCGGGCGGCGTGGAGGTGCTGGAGACGGACGTTCAGACGTTCGCCGCCGCCGTTCGCCGTGAGAATCACACCCTCAAGCGCGCGCTCACCGATCCTCGGATTCTGAGCGGCATCGGCAACGCCTACTCGGACGAGATCCTCCATGCCGCGCGGCTCTCGCCCCTCAAGCTGACCGCGCAGCTCGACCGCACCGAGATCGAACGGTTGTACCAGGCGAGCCGGTCCACCTTGACTCGCTGGATCGGGCTCCTGCGCGCGGAAACGGGCGATGGGTTTCCCGAGAAGGTCACGGCCTTCCGCCAGGGCATGGCGGTGCACGGTCGCTACCGGCAACCCTGCCCGGTTTGCGGCTCACCCATCCAGCGGATTCGCTACGCCTGGAACGAGGCGAACTACTGCGCGCGGTGTCAGACCGGCGGTCGCGTCTTCGCGGACCGGTCGCTGTCGCGGCTGCTGCGTGAGGATTGGCCGCGGACGGTGGAAGAGTGGGAGAAGGTCATCGGAGGCGGTCCGGCCCGGCAGGCGGAACGCGCACGGTGACGGGACTGGATGAGGACCGGATGGCACAGCGGCACGGCGGCATGATCGGTTCATGCCGCCTTGCCGCTGTGCCGCTTCTCAATACGTGTACTGCAACTTGGTGAGGAGCACCCGTCCGAGCTGGGGCACCCCCACGAACGCCGCGTAGTTCTGGTTCAGCACGTTCTGCACGTTGAGGGCGGCGAGCATGCCGTTCCGGAACTTGTACGACACCTGTGCGTCCAGGACCGTGTAATCGTTGATCGCCTGGCGCGAGCCGTCCGGGAGGAGCGGGCTCACGTACACGCCAGAGTTGACCGGGAATCCCTTGGTGAAGCGCACCCGGCCCTCGCCGGCGAACCCGGTGAGGCCCTGGCGGTACTTGACGAATCCCGACGCCTTGGCCTTGGAGGCGTTGAGCGCCACGTCGGTGGGACCGTTCACGTCGGCCGCGGCGAAGAAGTCGTCGCTCACGTGAGAGTACGTGGCCCCCACGGACCATTGCTGATTCACCAGATAATCAATGGCGAAGTCCGCGCCCCACAGGTCCACGTTGCCGAAGTTGCGATAGGTGAGGAACATGTCGGCCGTGCCGGTGAGGGCGTTGTCCGGAACCACGGTGCCGAGCGGCACACCCGGCGCCGCGCTGCTGCCGGACTGACCCGCCATGCCTCCGGCGATCGTGGGAATGAGCGCCGCAGCCACCTGGGCCGCCTGTGTCGGGGTGAGGCCCTGGGCCACCAACTGGGCCGGGAAATTGTTCTGGAGATGAGTGGCCGTGCCGCTCAGCGCCAGGAAGACGTTGGGCGACTCGACGATCAACGGACCGATGAAGTTCTTCTTCTTCTCGAACCAGCCATCGAGTGAGATGCGGACCTTGTCGCCCAGAATACCCTTGTAGCCGACCTCGAACGTCTGAGTGATCTCGGGATCCAACGGAGCCACGTCCGTCACCGCTTCGGGCGCCACGTCATTGAACACGCCACGCGTGGGATCCAGGGTGCGCAGCTGGGTGCCGACCACCGCCGACGTCGGGACCGGAATGGCCGCCAGGGCGGCGAGAATCTGGGTGCGGAACGGCGCCAGAGCCCCGAGCGCGGTCGGCGTCAGGGCCGCGCTCACCGCGGCGATCGCCACGGGCCACAGCGGCGCGGCCTGCGCGGGAACGGCGGTGGTGGGGGCGCCGGGCCACGGCGACCGCATGCAGAGGTTGTCCACGCCCCCCGCGCCGCAGTACCCGCGGAACGAGAAGCCGGTCTGCGGAACGCCCAGCGCGCGCACCCGGAACGGCGTGCCGGGAATGGTCCCGGCCACGATGTCGAGGAACAGGTTGTTCGTGGTCGGTGTGGCGAACGCTCGGTTGTAGGTGACCCGGATGTTCTGGGTTTCCGTGGGCTTGAATACCAGCGCGCCCCGCGGGGAGACGTTCAGGTCCTCCAACCGGCTGTGATCGTCCACCCGCAGGGCCGCCACGAATTCGATCTGATCGGTCAGGCGCGTGACGGTGTGCACGTACCCGCCGGCCTCCGTGATATCGTCATCCTGCTCGTTCCGGCCGTTGATGGTGCCATCGGTGCGCGGGACGGTACGGACGTAATCGGTCCCCACCACAATGGTCGAGCGGGTGCCCAGGTCGAAGCCGTACTGACCCTGGCCGGCGAACACCTGCGACCGATCCACGATGGGCTGACCGGTACGCAGCAGGAACGTGCTGCCCGCGTCGCTGAAGTTCCCGAATCCCTGGAGGAACAGCC
>CAZVKD010000314.1:0-3496 GCA_964627675.1 uncultured Gemmatimonadaceae bacterium | reverse complement strand
CGTGGCCCGCGCGGTCGCCGATCTTCCGGTCGCGGCGGTGCTGACGCCGCTGTCGTGCCGGTCGGGGACGGAGCGCGCCGCCGCCGTCGCGCGCATGCCCGCGTACGCCCGGGCCGACGTCGTGCTCAACCTCCAGGGCGATGAGCCGTACGTGTCGCGCGAGGCCGTCGTTGGTGCGTTGGACCGGGTTCGCGCGGGCGACGAGATCGGCACCGCGGCGGGCCCCCTCGCTGCCGAGAGCTGGCGGGACCCCAACCGGGTGAAGGTGGCGGTGGACGGTCGCGGGCGGGCGGTGCGGTTCTTCCGCACGCCGGCCGCTTCGGGCTGCCCGCACCCGCATCCGGTGTTTCACCATGTGGGCGTATACGCCTATTCGCGCACCGCGCTGTTGCGCTGGGTGGCGCTGCCGCCGGTGAGCGAGGAGCAGACCCAGATGCTCGAGCAATGGCGACCGCTGGCGCACGGGATGACGATCGGCGTGGCGCTGCTTCCGGAAACGCCGCCGCCGGGCGTGGACACGGCGGCGGATTTGGAGCGGATGGAGCAACTTCTCATGGCCGATGGGCCGAGGATGAGCCGATGAGCACGAAGTACCTCTTTGTCACCGGCGGCGTGGTCTCGTCGCTGGTCAAGGGCATCGCTGCCGCATCGCTCGGCCGGCTCCTGGTGGAACGCGGCCTCAAGGTCACCATCCAGAAGTTCGATCCCTATATCAACGTGGACCCCGGCACCATGTCGCCGTTCCAGCACGGCGAGGTGTACGTCACCGACGACGGGGCCGAGACCGATCTCGACCTGGGCCACTACGAGCGCTTCATTGACCGCTCGCTGTCGCAGAGCAACAACATCACGACCGGCCGGATCTACCAGAACGTCATTACCAAGGAACGACGGGGGGAGTACCTGGGGAGCACGGTCCAGGTGATTCCCCATATCACCGACGAGATCAAGGCGGCGATCAAGCGCCTGGCGCCGGATCACGACGTGGTGATCACCGAAATCGGCGGGACGGTCGGCGACATCGAGTCGTTGCCGTTCCTCGAGGCGGTGCGGCAGTTCCGGCAGGAAGTGGGTCGGAACAACGCCCTCTTCATCCACCTCACGCTGGTCCCCTACATCGGGGCCTCCGGTGAACTCAAGACCAAGCCCACCCAGCATTCGGTGCGCGAGTTGATGGAACTCGGGATCCAGCCGGATGTCTTGATCTGCCGCACCGATCGGCCCCTGTCCGAGTCCATCAAGCGGAAGATCGCCCTGTTCTGCAACGTGGATTTCGGGTGCGTGATCGAGAGCCGCGATGCCGCGACGATCTACGAAGTGCCGCTGCAACTTCACGAGCAAGGGCTCGACCGCGAGGTCTGCCGCCGGCTGGAACTCGACGTGAAGGAGCCGGACCTGCGCCCCTGGCGGGCGATGGTCAAACGCATCGTCCAACCGTCGGGACGCGTATCCGTGGCCATCGCCGGCAAGTACACCGATCTCACGGACTCCTACACGTCCATTCGCGAGGCGCTGACGCACGGGGGTATCGCGAACGACGTCGGCGTGGACCTGACCTGGCTCTCCAGCGATCAGTTCACCGACCAGGATGCCGCGGGCCGCATGCTGAAGGCGCACGACGCGTTGCTGGTGCCGGGCGGTTTCGGCGTCCGCGGGGTGGAGGGCATGGTGGAGGCCGTCCGCTGGGCTCGGGAGAATCGTATGCCCTTCTTCGGGATTTGCCTGGGCATGCAGGTGGCCATCATCGAGTTCGCCCGCAACGTGTGCCGGTTGCCCGAGACGAATTCGAGCGAGTTCGCCGCGGAGTGCGAGAACCCGGTGGTCTCGTTGATGCAGTCGCAGCGCGACGTGGAAGACCTCGGCGGGACCATGCGCCTGGGCGCCTACCCCTGCCGGCTCCGTCCCGGCTCGCGCGTGGCGCAGATCTACGGCACGGACCAGGTGAGCGAGCGCCATCGCCATCGCTACGAGGTCAACAACGCCTATCGGGACCTGCTGGCGGAATACGGCCTCCGGTGCACCGGCCTCTCTCCCGACGGGGGCCTGGTGGAAATGGTCGAGCTGCCGGAGCATCCGTGGTTCATCGGCTGCCAGTTCCACCCGGAGCTCCGTTCCCGACCCATGCGACCCCATCCCCTGTTCGCCAGCTTCGTGGGCGCCGCCGTCGAGCACCAGCGGCGGCGCGCGGCCACGGCTCGCGAGCTCGCCGCCGCGCAGGTGTAACATGGGCGGGCTCTGGAGCCCGAGAGACGGGCCGGTGCTGGTGGCTGGCCCCTGCGTGCTGGAGTCGGACGATGTCAACCTCGCCATTGGCGACGCGCTCGCGCGGCTGTCGCGCGATCTCGCGCTGCCGATCGTGTACAAGGCGAGCTTCGACAAGGCCAACCGCTCGCACCCGGGCGCGGCGCGTGGCCCCGGTCTCGAGCGCGGGTTGTCTGCCCTCGAGCGGGTGCGCGCCGCCACTGGTCTCGCCGTCCTCACCGACGTTCACCACCCCGAACAAGCGGCCGTCGCGGCCACGGTGGTGGATGCGCTGCAGGTGCCGGCGTTTCTCTGCCGGCAGACCGACCTGCTGCTGGCGGCGGGCGCGACGGGGAAGCCGGTCAACGTCAAGAAGGGGCAGTGGATGGAGCCCGAAACCCTGGCCGGGGCCGTGGCCAAGGTCCGCCTGGCTGGTGGGGTCCACTCGGACGTGGCGGTGACCGAGCGCGGGACGTTTTTCGGCTACGGCGATCTCGTGGTGGACATGCGGAGTTTTCGCCGGCTCCGGCAGGCCACCGGCTGTTCCGTGCTGTTCGACGCCACCCACGCGGTGCAGCGCCCCGGGCGCGGCCCCCTGGGAGCCGCGGGCGGGTCTCCCGAGGACGTGCCGGCCTTGCTTCGTGGCGCGGCGGGGGCGGGCGCGGACGGGTTCTTCATCGAGACCCATCCGGACCCTGAACGCTCTCCCAGCGACAGTGCGACGATCTGGCCGCTCGCGGCCTTGCGCGCCCTCCTGGAGCCCGCGCTCGAGATCTGGCACCGTTCACGCGCCGTCGAGGTCAGCTAATGGCGCGCGATCGCTCTCGAGGGTTGGGACCCCACGCGCTGCCGCTCGGTCATTTGATCATCGCCCTGCTGGCATGCGGGAACCCCGGCACGCCCCCGACCACCGTCACGTCGGACTCGGCGGATCAGATCTTCTACGGGCTGCGGCACAATCTCACCGTCGAAGGAGTCTTGCGGGCGCATCTCGAAGCGGACACCGCCTACTTCTACGAGGCCTCGCAGCGCGCGGACCTCAAACGGGTTCACGTGACCTTTTTCTCCCCCGAAGGTCGCGAGACCTCGCGCCTGACCTCCGACTCCGGTTCGTACGACTGGCGGAGCGGGGACATGCAGGCTCGGGGCAACGTGCTGGCGGTCACCCCCGATGGACGGCGGCTCCGCACCTCGGTGTTGGCGTACCATCGCCTGACGGACCGCCTGAGCGGGCCTGCGGCCTTCGTGTTCGATG
>CAZVKD010000313.1:0-3501 GCA_964627675.1 uncultured Gemmatimonadaceae bacterium | reverse complement strand
GGCGTTCCGCCGATAGCCTGTACCACCTGATTGGCTCGCGCTTCCCGCACCACAGCGCCGCGAGCCAATCGTTCTTGAGACTGGCCACTAACGCCGAGCGCGCTCGCCAGTTCGAGCGCGCTCGGCGGTTGCTTGGCTCCGTGCGCGATGGGCGCGGCCCGGACGCCGACGCCGCCCGGTATCTCCTCGGGCGAGTGGCCCGAATGGCCGGTGACACCGCTGCGGCGCTCGCCGAGTGGACGGCCCTGGCCACCGGCGATTCGCTGGGGTACTACGCCCTGCTGGCCCGCCAAGCGCTGGCGCTGCCATCGCTGGTGATCGAGCAGCCCACCTGGCCCGACGCTGGTCCGCTGTTGAGAACGATAGCCGACCAGCTCGCGCTGCTCGGCGCAACCGGGTTCCCGGCCGAAGCGGACGCACTGGCGGAGTGGGCCGGCGATCAACTCGCGGGCGACGCCGAGCAACTGCTCGCCTTGGGGCGCTGGCTGCTCGACGCCGGGCGCACCGAAGCGGCCGTCAACCTTGGCTGGCGCGCGGCGCGCGTCTTGGGGTTGCACGATGCCCGTGTTCTGCGGCTCGTGTTTCCCTGGCCCTTCCGCGACCTGGTGGAGTCGGAGGCCCAGAAGTTCAACCTGGACCCGTACCTGCTGGCCGGGTTGATTCGCCAGGAGTCGTTGTTCCGCACGGGCGTGACCTCGCGGGCCGGGGCGGTTGGCCTCATGCAACTCATGCCCGGCACGGCGCTCCAGGTGGCTCAGCGACTCGGGCTCGAGTGGCATGAGGGCCTCCTCGGCGTAGCCGACGCCAACCTCCACATGGGGGCCGCGCACCTCGCCTCGCTACTGCGGCGCTACCGTGGTGACGAGGTTCTCGCGCTGGCCGCCTACAACGCCGGGGGCCGTCCCGTGGAACAGTGGCGGCGGTGGAATCCCAAGCAGGATTGGGTGCAATTCGTCGAGCGCATCCCGTATCCGGAAACCCGGGCGTATGTGCGCACCGTGGTGCGAAACCGCACACTCTACAGGGCGCTCTACCCGGCCACGGATCGTCCCTGAGGGGCGCGCGGGTTCAGGGGCAGCCTTGCCCCTCGCTCTCGCAACCAGGTAAGGTTCCACGACGCATGATCTCGCCTCGTCGCCCCGTCGGCATTCTCGTCATCCTTGCGGCCGGCGTCGCGGCCGGTTGCGCGGGCGCGGGTGGTCCCGGCCGGCAACCCACGCCCGATCCCAACGTCCTGGTGCCACGCTTGTCCGACCCGACCGCGGTGTACCGCCAGCTCGGCTTTCTGGCCAAAGGGGAGCCGCTGCCGTTCGTTGCCTCGATGAGCTTCCTGGCCGGCCCGCAACCCGACTCGACGCTCGGGTTGTTCGGGCTATCCATGACCGGCGCCGCGCTGTCGTTTCGCCGGGTTGGGACTGCGTTTGAGGCGCGCTACCGCGTGGAGGCCGTGTTCCGGCGGGGGACGGAGATCGTCACCCAGTTCGGGTCCGATCAAGTGGTTCGGGTCGCGGACATCGCGGAGACCCGTCGCACGGACGAGAGCGTCATCTTCCAGCATTTCGTCTATCTGCCACCGGGGGAGATGAGCGTCACCGTCGTCGTGCGCGACCGGAATGGCCTCACCTCGACGCGGGACGACGGCCTGCTCCGGGTGCCTCGGTTCGACGCCGCCGGCCCGGCGCTCTCGTCGCTCATTCCTGTCCATCAGGGTGTGCCGCGGACCACCCGCGCCCTCCTGCCAACGGTGCTGGCGAACCCTCGTGCCACCTCCCCTCAGGGGGCGGATACTCTGCATTTCTACATCGAAGCCTACGGGATCGGCCCCGGCGCGCGGCTGTATGTACGCGCGGTCCGGCGGGACAGCGGCGTGGCCTGGGTGGACACGGTGCCGGTGGCGCCCCCGGAGGTGGCGGTGGCGGTCGGCACCGACACCGTGACGCCGGACATCGCGGCGACCATCGTGCGCATTGCCCCGCCCCAGCTGCAACTGGGGGAGCTCCGGTTCGAGGCGACCCTGGGCGGCGCCGACACGGCCCGCACGCTGGCGCTGGTGACGTTCTCGGAGCAATGGGCGGTGACCAACCTCGACGACGTGCTGTCCCTCCTCCGGTACTTCGGTCACGACGAAAAGGTCCGGGAGATTCAGCGCGCCACCGGTCAGGAGCGCGCCGCGCTGTGGCAGGCGTTCTGGCGGGCCACGGACCCTGATCCCATGACGCCCGAGAACGAAGCGATGACCGCGTACTTCCGGCGTCTCTTGGTGGCGAATCTTCGATTTCGCGACGAGCCGGAGGCCGGATGGTTGACGGACCGGGGGGAAGTCTACGTTACCGTGGGCGAGCCGGATCGCGAGGAGCGCTACGATGATCTCCGCACCGGGCGGACCGTCATCCGCTGGACCTATTTCGTCGGGGGAGACACCGTGATTCTGTATTTCCTCAACGAGCTGTCCCCCACGTCTTTCCGTCTGACGTTTTCCTCCCGCGTGGAGTATCAGCGGCTGCTGAGCCGGGTACGGCAACTCGGCCAGCCGCTGGGGAACTGACGGTCCGGCCAACGGCTCGGCTCGGATGCCCGCCATGCAACCAACCGAGCGCCGCCTGTTCCTGGTTGACGGCTACGGGCTCATCTACCGCGCCTTCTACGCCATGCTGCACCGCCCGCTGCGGACCAGCCGCGGAGAGAACACGTCGGCGATATTCGGCGTTACCCAGTTTCTCCTCCGGCTGCTGGAGCGCCAGCGCCCGGCATACCTCGGCTGGGTGCACGACGCAGGCACCTCGGGTCGGGCCGAGACGTTTCCGGCGTACAAAGCCACGCGTGAGCGCCTCGCGCCCGAACTCCAGGCGGATTTCGATCGCTCCGTGGAGCGCGTCAAGCAGCTTCTGTCGGCACTCCGCGTGCCGCTCATCGCGGTGGACGGATACGAAGCCGACGACGTGATGGGCACGCTCGCGACCAAAGCCGCGGCCATGGGCGTGCCGACCGTGTTGGTTTCCGGCGACAAGGATCTCTATCAGCTGGTGTCGGACGGGATTTCCCTGCTCAACCCCGGCCGGGGGGGACCCGCCGCAGTGGACGAGCAGTGGGTGGACACGCACAACGCGGCCGAGCGCCTGGGCGTCGCCCCCGAACGGGTCGTGGACTTCCTGGCGCTGGTGGGCGACAGTTCGGACAACGTGCCCGGTGTCCGTGGCGTGGGCGAGAAAACCGCCCGGGCTTTGATCGAGCGGTGGGGCGACCTCGAGACGATTCTGTCGCATGCGGGCGAAGCGCCCCGCCGCCGGGTGCAAGAAGCGCTTCGCACGTACGCGGAGGACGCCCGGTTGAGCCGGCGGCTGGTCACGATTCGTCGCGACGTTCCGATCGAGCCCGATCTCCCCGCCCTGGCGGTGCGCGAGCCCGATCGAGAAGCCCTGCGGCAGGTGCTCGCGGAGCTCGAGTTCCACGAACTCCTCCAGCGACTCGAGCTGGAACGGCCGGTTGGAGCGCAAGCCGGGA
>CAZVKD010000312.1:0-3517 GCA_964627675.1 uncultured Gemmatimonadaceae bacterium | reverse complement strand
CCGTAGGCCAACCACGCCGGCGCCGGATAATTCACGTGCTGCCCGCTGGGGAAGACGTGGTTCGGGTCGTTCACCCCGTTCTTGAGCCAGCGCCGCAGGTCCCCCAGACGGAACCCGCCCTGGAAGAGGTCTCGCGCGCGCTGCTCCCGCAACTCCGACATCAGCGCCGCGTTGTCGGCCGGGAGGTTGTAGGTGATCGGCGCCTGGAACCCGACGGCGCGGCGGCTGTTCACGAACGTGGCCGTCGCCGCCGACGGACCCGACGCCTCGTACAGATGATGCTGAGCCTCGATGCCGTCGGCCAACAGGATGTCGGTGGTGCGGGCGTATGCCGCGGGAACCGTCCGCGGCACGGAGCCCCACCGGTTTCCGTTGTATCCGTCGAACCGGAGTCCCTGGCGGATCTTGTACAGCTTGGTCAGCGCATTGTGCCCCAGGGTCCAGTTGGTGTCGGCCTGGATCCGGGGATCGGTTTGCGATGCCACCAGGCGCTGGGTGCCGAACGGCTGGCCGCCCGACTGGAGGAACCGCGGGCTCATCCCCAGCCGGTGGTTGGCGCCGGTGATATTGGTGTACTGGTTGTTGGTTTCCCGATCCGTGGCGTCCGAGAAGTCCAGCCACCACTTGAAGGTTGCCGGCACCGGGGTGGCGTTCGCGATCACCTGGGCGTTCTGACCCGCGCCAAGCGCGGCTCGGGCCAGGCCCACGCGCGCCAGGTTCAGCACGTTCTGGTCGCCGATCCTGTTGGCCAGCGTCTGCGCCTGATTGAACCAGGCGATCCCACGCAGGAACAGGCTGTCCGGCGTGAGCAGGTACTGGCCGAATTCGATCTCGCCGGTCTGTGTGTTGACCTTCGAGATCACCGCCTCGCACATGGCTTCGCCCATCACGGTGTAGCTGTAGCCGGCGAAGGCGGCCATCAGGGCCCGGTTGCGGCTGGAGTCCGGATAATCCTCCAGCGTCGCGAGGCGCTCGTACACGTCCTCCGCCTGGCGCAACGCCCGGCTGATCTCGGTGAACATCAGATCGGCATCGCCCTCGTTGTATTGCACAATGCGCAGGTTCAACCGGGCCGTCTGCTCCCAGTTGACCCCCGTCACCTGCTCGTCGGTGAGCATGCTCCCGCGCCAGATGAACGGGTCGTCGTACATGTGGGTGAAGTCGCCGATCGCGCCGTAGACCAGCGCGTTGATCATGGTGGGGTTCTTCTGGTTGAGATCCGTGATGTCAATCTCTTCCGGATTGCTCACCTGCAACAACTCGTTGCAGCCGAGCAGAGCCACGACGCCAACAGTCGCCGCGGCCGTTCGAATCAGGTGGTTGCGTCGAGTCATGGTCATGGCCCTCAGAAAGTGATCCGGACCGACGCGAACAGCTGCTGCATCGGTGGCACGGAGGCGTAATCGAGACGCGTGAAGTTGGCCGTGGCGCTGAAGTTCACCTCGGGATCGCCCGTCCCCTTGTACTTGGTCCAGCGCCTGAGGTTCCGCCCGGCGAGCGTCAGGGTGACGCGATTGGCTCGGAAGGCCTGGCTCCAGGAGGACGGCAGCGTGTAGCTCACGGACAGTTCGCGCAGCTTCAGGAAGTCCCCGTCCATGATCCAGGTCCTGGTCTGGAGGCTCGAGAGCACCAACACTTCGGTGGTATCCCGATCCGGGCTGTTGAGCTCCAGCGTGTTGCGGTCAATCCGGCTCCGCACCGAGCAGAGCGCGCACCACACCTTGAAGCCGCCCTTGTAGTCCAGGTGGGCGAACAACCGCAGGTTGTTGAACAGCGTGACGGTGTTGGTCAACGCCGCCTCGCGGGTGGGCACGGACGGACCTACGTAGGTGTACTTGTTGATGTCCACCGTCACGTTACCCGCGGTGATCACCGGGCAGCCCTCGGGCTGCCAGGTCCGCGGGCACTGGTCCGGCGTGCCGGTCCCGTCGCGGTCTACATCGTTGTACCAGAAGCCGCCGAGCGGGTAGCCTTCTTTGTGCTTCTGGACGGTGGCGAACGCGCCGAACGTGTCCTCGGGCCGGCCGCCGAAGTCCACCAGCTTGTTGCTGTTGGTGGAGAACGACACGGTGGCGTCCCAGGTGAGCGATCGCGACGTCACCGGGGTCACCGTCGCCAGTACCTCCATGCCCTTGTTCAGCACCTCGCCGATGTTCTCCAGGTGGGTGCCACCGAACCCGGAAGACGGCGGGTCGGGCAAGGCGATCAGCGCGTCCTTGGTGCTCTTGTGGTAGTAAGTGAACTCCAGGCCGAGCTTCCCGCCCAGCAGCGAGGCGTCGAACCCGGCCTCGTACTCCACGCCTTCCTCGGCCTTGAGGTTGGGGTTGCCGTATGCCGACGGTTGCAGCTGGCTCACCGTGGACTCGGTGGTGCCGACCTGGGCCGTCGTCTGGTTGGTGGTGAACGTTCGATCGGCGCTGAAGGGCTGGGGCGCGTTGCCGGCCTTGCCCCAGGCGAAGCGCAGCTTCATCTGCTCCACGAATCCCAGGGGGAAGAAGTCCTCTTCGGAGACCACCCACGAGAGCGACGCCTTGGGGTAGTACACCATGGAGAAGTCCGACCCGAACGCCGAGTTGTCGTCCACGCGCAGCGCGCCGGTGAGGTACATGCGCTCGCGCCAGCCCAGCTGCTCCTGGAAGTAGAAGCCCAGCGACGTCTGTTGGACGAAATCCTCGTCGCCGCGGCGGACGGCGGCCGCCCCCACCAGGTTCAACGTGTTGGCGATCAGCCCCTCGCCGGTGGCCTGATAGATGCGCCGGCTCCTCGAGTTGAGCTGCATGCCGGTGGAGAACGATGACGACAGGACCGGCGTAAGGTCGAAATTGAGGGTGCTCGCCAGGTCCGCGGTCCACACGTGCGTCGTGGGCATGTAATGCGAAATGACGCCGGTGGCATTGGTGGCGCCCCAGGGCGCGAAGTACCCCGGGGGCAAGGCCGGATTCCACTGAGCCAGCGTGTCAATCGTATAGAACTGCGTGTTTCGCAGGTCCTGTTTGTCCAGCCCGAGCGTGATCCGGTTCTGCATGAAGCGGAAGGGCCGCCAGTTTCCCGTGAGGCCGATGGTGGTGCGCTCGGTGCGAATCTGGTTATCGAACGAATTGGCCAGATCGGGCGAGAACCCGCGCCAGCCGGGCGCGCCGACGCTGGACTGCACCGGTCCCTTAGCCTGGCCCCGGAACGCGTTACGCAAGAGCCCGTTCGACGCGTTGTCGTTGAGCGGTTGGGCGCTGTGGTTCCTGGCGTACCCGAAGTTCACGCCGATGTCGAGCTTTTCGGACGGCGTGAACTCGATGTTGGCCCGCCCGCCGATGCGGCGATCGTAGTTGTTCCAGAAGACGCCGTCTTCACTGTAGCGGTCGAACGACAGGTAGTAGTTGAAGAAGTCGCCGCCGCCACGCGCGGACAGGTCGAACTTGTAGACGCTCCCGTCGCGAATCACCGGCCGCCCGTCGAGCATCACCCGCTTGCCTCGCAGCAGCTCGGGCGCAGTGTACGAGACCTTGCCCTTGATCATGTT
>CAZVKD010000311.1:0-3520 GCA_964627675.1 uncultured Gemmatimonadaceae bacterium | reverse complement strand
GTCTTGCGGGCGGTCGGCGTCGTGGCCGCCGAGGATACGCGGCGCGCGCGAACCCTGCTGGCGCACGTGGGGGCCCGGCCCCGCGTGGTGGCGGTACACGCTCATTCCGCTTCCCACAGACTCGACGCCGTGATCCAGGCACTCAGCGAGGGCCGTGACGTCGCCGCGCTCACCGATGCCGGCATGCCGGGCATCAGCGATCCCGGAGCGAGCCTGGTGGCGCGTGCCCGCGCGGCGGGCATCCCGGTCGTTTCGGTGCCCGGCCCGTCCGCGGCCACGGCGGCGCTCAGTGTGTCGGGGTTTCCCGCCGACCGATATCTGTTTCTCGGATTCCTGCCGAGGAAGGGCGCGGATCGCGCCGCGCTCATTTCACGCGTGGCCGCGAGCGATTGGTGCGCCGTGCTGTTCGAGGCGGCCAATCGGCTGGCGGACACCCTGGGTGACCTGGCGGTGGCCTGCGGCGCCGGGCGGCGGGCCGTGGTGGCGCGCGAGCTGACCAAGGTGCACGAAGAGACGCCCGCCGGGACCCTCGTGGAACTCGAGGGTTACTATCGAAAACACCCGCCGCGGGGGGAAGTGACCATCGTCATCGAGGGCGCCCGTGGGGCTGTCCCGGCGCCGGTGGACCTGGACGCCGCTCGCGATCGCGCGCGCCGGCTGCTGGATCAAGGCCTCACCCGGCGGGACGCCGCGGCGCGGCTCGCCGGAGAACTCGGCCTCGCGAGAAACCGGGCCTACGCGCTCGTGGCCGGGCTGTGACGCTCGCTGCGGGGGTGCTGTTGGCGGCGACGCTCGCCGTTCAGGGAGCGCGCGCGCCGCTCGGCATCGCTCGACTGCACTATGACGGCGGTGGAGACTGGTACGCCAATCCCTCCAGCCTCCCGAATCTGCTGTCCGCCATCCGCCAGCAGACGCTGCTGCGCGTGGCAGACCGCGAGCGCGTGGTTCGGCTCACCGACCCGGATCTCTGGGAAACGCCGTATCTGTACATGACGGGGCACGGGAATGTGCGCTTCACCGACGGCGACGTGCGGCTGCTGCGGCGATACCTGGAGCAGGGGGGCTTCCTGCACGCCGACGACAATTACGGCATGGACCAATCGTTTCGCCGCGAGATCGCCCGAGTGTTCCCGGATCACCCGTTGACCGAGGTGCCGCTGGACCATCCCGTCTATCGCGTGGTGCATGCGTTCCCGCAGGGACTTCCCAAGATCCATGAGCATGACGGGCTCCCGGCCCAGGGGTTCGGTATCTTTCTGGGCGACCGACTGGTGGTGTACTACTCCTACCAGTCCGATCTGGGAGACGGATGGGAGGACCCGGAGGTGCATGGTGATCCCCAGCCGGTGCGAGAATCGGCGTTGCGCATGGGCGTGAACCTGTTCGTGTACGCCGTCACCGGCGCGAGAGCGGGGCGAGGAGCCCCAGCGCCGTGACGGAGACTCGTCGGTGGCTGTCCGCGCGGCGCGCCGAGCTGCTGCGACGCGATCTCGCCGCCGCGCTTCTGTGGGGAGCGGGTCTGGTCCTCGCGGTGCTGGCGACCGGCGTGGGGCTCGGTCGGATCGGCGCGTTCCGCCAGGCGCCCGGACTGCTGGTGGCCGCGTGGGGGGCGGCCCTGGTGCCGGCGTGGCTCGCCGCGCGCTGGTACCGGAGGCGGCGAGCCCGGGCTGCGCCCGAGCGCCTCGCCGCCCAGGTGGAGCGGAGCGCGCCGCTGCGGGAAGGGTCGGTGCTGGGCCCCGCAGAGGAGCCCCAGCGGGCGGGATCGCCTGGGCTCGCGGCCCTCGCGGACGCCAGGATCCGCGCGTGGCTCGGCGATCACGGAGAGCCGGCGTTGCGCGGCATGCGCCGGCGGAGCGCGCGCGGCGTGGGGTTGGGAGTGCTCGCCGTGGCCGCGGGTGGCCTTTTGTTTGGCGTCGCGGGGCCCCGGGCGCCGGGGAGCGGGGACTTCTGGCATCCCGTGGGGTTCCTCACGCGGGGGCTCGGACCGGTGACCCTGGAGGCGGATCGCCAAGAGGTGCGCCCCGGCGAACGCGTGCGGCTCGAGATCTCCGCCCCCGGGCGCGCCAGCGCCACGCTGTGGGTCCGCGCGCCGGGGGAGCCCTGGAGCGCCTATCCCGTGAGCCTCGACTCGGCGGGGCGCGGCCGCCACGTGCTGGGGCCGCTGGAGGCGGATCAATTCGTTCGCGCCACGAGCGGACGGCGTGAATCGGATACGCTGCGCATCCGCGTTTCCCGCGCCGCGTTCCTCGCGGACCTGCAACTGCTCGCCCGCTATCCCGAATACCTCGACCTGCCCGACGAGCCCTTGAGCGCCGGGTCCGATCCCGTCGCGGTGCCGCTCGGGACTCGCATCGAGGCGTCAGGGCGCGCCTCCGTTGAACTCGCCGCCGCCGCGTGGAGGAGCGGGGGGGTGGCGGTGGGCCTGCGAGCGGCGGGGCCGGAGTTCGCGGGCACGCTCGTGGTCAGTCGCACGGCGCGCTGGACGCTGGACCTGGTTCCCTCGGGCGGCGGCACGTGGGACGAGCCGCTTCCCGAACTCGACATTGTGGGCGTGCCGGACAGCGCCCCGATCGCCTCGATTCCTCTGCCGGGTGCGGATACAACGGCGCCGCTCAGCTTGCGGCAGCCCATGGTGATTGACGTGTGGGACGATCACCTCGTGACCTGGGTGGAGGTGGTGACCAGGCGCGTGAGCCGCCTGGGACTGGCGGAGCCACCAGCGGTGGCGCGAGTGGAGCTGCCGCAGGGCGGGGCGGATCGCGCGGTGCTCCAATGGGTGCTGGATCTCAACGGGGGCGGGTATCTCCCGGGGGACACGGCGTACTACCGGGTTCGCGCCGCGGACAATCGGCCGGAGCCGCAGGTGGGTGAGTCGCGCGAGTACGCGCTCCGCCTGCCGTCGGCTGCGGAACTGCGCCAGGCCATGCGCCAGGCGTCCAACGCGCTGGCGCGGGGCGCGGACTCGCTGGCCCGCGCGCAGCGGGATCTGGCTCGGACCGCTGAGGAACTGGCGGGCGAGCGCGAGCGCAGCGAGGCCAGCGGCCGCCCCCAGGGAGCGCGCCCCGGGGGCGAGGACCTGCCCTTCCGGAGCGCGCAGCGCGCGGGCGACGTGGCCGACGCGCAGGCGCAGGTCTCCGAACGGGCCCGGCAGCTGGCGGAGGAACTGCGGCAGCTGTCGGAGGCGGCGTGGAACGCCGGCCTCACGGATCCCGCCTGGCAGGAACAGCTGCGGCAACTGGAGCAGCTCTTGTCGCAGGCCATCACGCCGGAAATGGAGGAGCAGTTGCGGGCGCTGCGAGCGGCGCTCGAACGGCTCGATGCGGAGGCGATGCGCGAAGCGCTGCGGCAGCTCGCTGAGAGAGGAAGAGAGTTGCGCGACGAGCTGACGCGCAGCCGGGAGCTGTTCGAGCGTGCGGCGATCGAAGGTGCCTTGAGCACGCTGTCCGAGGATGCCGACGAACTGACCCAACGGCAGCGAGACTGGAATCGTGCGTTGGAGACGCGCCAGGATTCGGCCTTG
>CAZVKD010000310.1:0-3533 GCA_964627675.1 uncultured Gemmatimonadaceae bacterium | reverse complement strand
GCGGCGTGGACCTGGGTGCCCACCGCGCAATACCGGGGCGAGCGGTACGTCTACGTGGGCGCGGCGAGCCCTGACGTCGTGGGGAAGGTGTACGCCGGGCAGAACGCGGCGGGAAGCCGCCAGCGGGTCAGCGTGACCGGTCACCGGCTGCCCTACGCGCCGGGCGGTACGCTCACGGCGGGCCTGGGCTACCAATACGGCGGCGCGGTGGACCTGCGGTTGGAGGCGGTCCACGTCGGCCGCCAGTTCGCCGATCCGCTGAACGGGGCGGCGCCCGTGCCGGACGGGCAGCAGGGCGTTTTGCCGGCCTACACGATCTGGAACGCGACGCTCAACTACACACCCGCCACCCGCAGCAGAGTGTTTGTCAGCGTGAAGAACGTGTTCGATCTTCTTTATATCGCGGACCGCACTCGGGGCCTCCTGCCAGGAGCGCCGCGCACGGTGCAAGCGGGCATCTCTCAGAGCCTGTGGAGTTTACCGTAAGGGAGGAGTGACCGGCCGCCCCCGGAGTCCGTAGAACTACGGATGGACGGCTCGGTACAGTTCACAATAGTCTCGCCCGCCAGGGCGGCCTAGCTTGACTGGCGTCTCAACGTTTCCGGCGCGCCAGAAAGGCTCCCAGTGCCGGTCCTCTGCGTCGGCGTCAGCCACCACTCCGCTCCGGTCGCGCTTCGCGAGCCGCTGGCCTTTACGCCCGCTGAGCAGGAGGAATTCCTCCAGGCGGTCGCCGCTCCCGCGGCGGCGGCCGGGTTGACCGAAGTAGCGCTCCTCGCGACCTGTAACCGCACCGAGGTGTACGCCGCCTCCGGTGACGTGCGCCGGCACTACGACGCGGTCCCGGCGGCACTCTCGACCTTGCTCGCCGAGTACCGCGGCCTGCCGGCCGCAACGCTGGATCCGCACCTCTCCAGGTGGGTGAACACCGATGCCGTGCGTCACCTCTGCCGGGTGGCTGCCGGGCTCGACTCCATGGTGATCGGCGAGCACGAGGTGCTGGGTCAGGTGGTTGCGGCCCACAAGCTGGCTGCGAGCGAGAGCACGACGGGCCCGGTGCTGGACGCGACGTTTCAGACAGCGGTTCGGGCGGGCCGGCGGGCCCGGAGCGAGACGGAGATCGCTCGGCACCCGGCGAGCGTCAGCACCGAGGCGGTGCGGCTCCTGGCGGAAATCCGGCCTGACCTTGCCGCCGCCCGGGCGCTGATCGTGGGCACCGGCCAGGCCGGCCGGCTGGCGGGCGAAGCGCTGCGCAAGCGCGGAGTTCGACGACTGGGGGTGGTGGGACGCACGGCGGCGCACGCCGACGCAATGGCGCGCGGCTGGCACGCGGAGACGCTGCCCTGGCACTCGCTGGAGTCCGCCCTGCGGGACGCGGACGTCGTGGTGTCCTGCACGGGCGCGCCGCACGCGGTGCTCACGCGCGAGCTGATCGAGAGCGCGTTGCGGGGCCGCGCCCCAGCCCGCGAGTTGCTCATCGCCGATATCGCCGTGCCGCGGGACGTGGAGCCGGCGGTGCGCGCGCTGGCGGGCGTGACGGTGCTCGATCTCGACGACGTACAGCGGCGCGTGAGCGACAATCTGGCCGCCCGAGAGCGCGAGATCCCCACGGTGGAAGCGATCGTGGAAGAGGAGGTCGGTCGGTTCGAAGAATGGCGGCGCGGTGCCGAGTTGCGTCCCGTCCTGTCGGCCATGTGGGCGCAAGGCGAAGCCATCCGCCGCCGTGAGCTGGAGAAGGCCCTGCGCCGGCTCGGGCCGGTGCCCGCGGCCGTGCGGGATCAGCTGGATACGCTCACTCGATCTCTGGTGCGCAAGCTGCTCGACGCCCCGGCCCGGCGGTTGCGGGACGAGACCGACCTGGCGCGGAGCGAGGCGTATGCCAGGGCGGCGCTCGAGCTGTTCGGTCTGACGGACCCCGTTGACGCGCCGCCGCGCGGCGAGCCGTGAAAGCCGATGGCGCGGCCACCGGTGCTCCGCCTCGGTACCCGGACCTCGGCGCTCGCCCGGTATCAAACCCGACTGGTCGGCGAGCGGTTGGCGGCGGCGACGGGGCTCGTCTGCCAGATTGTCGAAATCATCACCGAGGGCGACGTTGACGCCGACACACCGTTACCCGAGATCGGCGGCAAGGGGGTGTTCACCGAGGCGCTCGAGCGGGCGTTGCGCGCCGGGGCGATTGACGCCGCCGTCCACTCCATCAAGGACCTGCCCGTCGAGCCCGCGCCGGGGTTGTGCCTGCCGGCGATCGGCATGCGGGAGGATCCGAGGGACGTTCTTCTCGCGCGGGAGCAGTGGACGGTTGCCAGCCTGCCGCCCGGCGCGACGGTGGGCACCTGCAGTACGCGGCGCGCGGCGCAGTTGCGCGCCGCGCGACCGGATCTGGTGACCGCCCCGCTGCGGGGCAACGTTGACACGCGGGTGCGCAAGGCGCTCCGCGGCGACTACGACGCGATCGTCATCGCAGCGGCGGGCGTGCTCCGCTTGGGCCTGGGCGAGGCGATCCGCGAGTTCCTGCCGCTCGACCTGATGCTGCCGGCGCCGGGCCAGGGCGCATTGGCGATTCAGTGTCGGGCCGCGGATGAGGCGACACGCCGGGCGCTGGAGCTGCTGGACGAGCCTCCGATCCGCGCAGCGGTGGAAGCTGAGCGGGCGTTTCTGGAGGGGTTGGGGGGCGGATGTGCCGCCCCGATCGCGGCGCACGCCAGCGCCGCCCCGGGACCCTCGCTCGCCGCCGTGCGGGTGACGCTGCGCGGCGTGGTGGCGTCCCCCGACGGTACACGCGTGGTGCGGGTCCAGGGGGACGCTTCCGGCACCGAGGCCCGCGGGCTCGGCCTGTCTCTGGCATCGGAGGCGCGCGCGGCCGGTGCGGCGGAGCTGGTGGCATGAGCGGGCTCGCCAGCCGCACGGTGCTGGTCACGCGGCGGCGCGAGCAGGCAGCCGCGATGTGTGCGGCGCTCGACGCGCGGGGCGCGAGCGCCATCGCGATGCCGGCGATCGCCGTCGAGCCGGTCTCGGAGCCGGCCACGCGCGCGGCGCTGGCCGCCCTCGATCGGTACGATTGGATCGTCTTCACCAGCGTCAACGCGGTCGAGTGTTTCTGGGACTGCCTCGCCGCCGCCGGGGGCCCGGTGACCCCCGCCTCGGTGCGGATCGCGGCCGTGGGCCCGGCCACGGCGGCGGCTGTGGCGGACCGCGGTGCTCAGGTGGCGGCGATGCCTGACACGTACCGGGGAGACAGGATCGCCGAAGCGCTGGGCCCGCTTGCCGGACGGCGGGTTCTACTTCCCCAGTCGGCCATCGCGCGCGAGGGGACGGGGGCGGCGATGCGCGAGGCGGGAGCGCACGTGGACGAGGTCGTGGTGTACCGCACGGTGTCGGCGCCGTGGACGCCCGGCATGTTGGAGATGCTGGACACCCCCATTGACGCCGTCACGTTCACCTCGCCGTCCACGGTGCGCGGGTTTCTCGAGGCGGGTGGCGCCGCCGCCCAACGCGTGCTCCAGCGCGCGGCGATCGCCTGCATCGGTCGGACAACC
>CAZVKD010000309.1:1715-3539 GCA_964627675.1 uncultured Gemmatimonadaceae bacterium | reverse complement strand
GCGCGACCGCGACAGGTGACGGGCGGTTATTGAACTACAACCAGGTGTGGCTCGAGCGCGTGGGCGGGGCGCTCATTGTCGCGTTCGGGGCGTACCTGTTGAGCGGCTGGCAGTGGGCCCCGCTCGCCCGGGAACGCCGCGTACACCTGCACGACAAACCCCTGGGGTATCTCGGGAGCGTGCTGGTCGGTGTAGCGTTCGGCGCCGGCTGGACACCGTGCATCGGTCCCATCCTCGGCTCCATCCTCCTGTTCACCAGTACGCAACACGATCTGGGGCGCGGGGTAATATTGCTCCTGGCGTACTCCGCGGGCCTCGCGGTGCCCTTCCTGCTGGCCGCCGCTGCGGTGGAGCGGTTTCTGGAGTGGTTCAAGAGGTTCCGCAAGTATCTACCGCTTACCTCCCGGCTGGCGGGGGGCCTGTTGGTCGCCATGGGGCTGTTGGTCATGACGGGGTACTTCGCCGTGCTCGCGGGATGGCTGCAGGCCCTAACGCCGGAGGGGCTGCGGAGAAGGTTGTGAAGGTTGTGAAGGTTGTGAAGGTTGTGAAGGTTGGTGAAGGTTGGTGAAGGTTGGTGAAGTACCGTACATTGCGTCGTGCACACTGGAGGCACACATGAAACACCGCTGGAGCGTCGCCACCGCGGCCTTGGTCGCGGGCGCGTGGGCCTGTGGTGGTGGAGAGCAGGCCGGTCAGGATGAGACCGCCCGTGACCTGAGTCTCGCCCCGGCCGAGTCCGTGGCTGCACTCAGCGACCGGCCCGCTGCTCAACCTCAGGCCACGCAGTCGCAGCCGGCCGCGCCGCGGCCCTCAACGCAGGGGCAAACCGAACGGCCGCGCACGGAACCGGCACGACCGCCCGCGCGCCCGGCGCCGTTGGGTCTCGAAGAGGGCACCACCATCGAACTCTGGGCCGCCGACACGCTCACGTCGCGCCACAACAAGGTGGGCGAGGCCGTGACGGCCACCGCCGGTGCGCCGGTCCGGGACTCCCGAGGCAGGGAGGTGATCCCCGCCGGGGCGGTGTTCCTGGGCACGATCTCGGACATTGCGCCGGCCGAAACGCCGGGCGGTGAGGGTCGGCTGGTGCTGACGTTCAATCGCGTGCAATTCGGCGGAAAGACCTACGGGGTGCAAGCGCGAACCGACAGTCTGGGCACCTACATGAAAGGCCGCGGGGTGACGGCGGGTGATGCTGCGAAAGTGGGCGCCGGGGCGGTGGTCGGCGGCATTGCCGGGCGGCTGATCGGTGGTAACAAGAAGGGGACGGCAGTCGGCGCGGCGGCCGGCGCGGCGGCTGGCGTGGGCATCGCCGCGGCGACGAGGGACGTGGACATCATCCTGCCGGCGGGTGGCTTGGTGCGCATCGTTCTCACCGCGCCGTTCACGATGCAAGAAGTGGCGTCCTGATCTCGGGCGCCGACCGGCGCCGGGGGCTTTACGCCTCCGGCGCCTGGGTGCGCCGCTCCCTTGAATGACCCCGGCCCCCTACTTCGACCCCCGCCTCACCGAACAACGCAATCCTCGAACCACCGGCATTGACGTCGCGTCCACGCTCGAAATCGTGGACCTGATGAATGCCGAAGATCGAACCGTCGCTGACGCCGTCCGCGGCCAGCGGGAGCAGATCGCGCGGGCCATTGATCTTGTGGTCGCGGCGCTCCGGGCCGGCGGTGGGCTGGTGTACGTGGGTGCGGGCACGAGCGGGCGTTTGGGCGTGCTGGACGCCGCTGAGTGCCCTCCCACCTTCGGGACCCCGCCCGAGATGGTGCGCGGCATCATCGCTGGCGGGGGGGACGCTCTGCACATGCACCTGGGAGCCGT
>CAZVKD010000309.1:1492-1705 GCA_964627675.1 uncultured Gemmatimonadaceae bacterium | reverse complement strand
CGGCATCATCGCTGGCGGACGCGAGGCGATGTTCCGGAGCCAGGAGGGGGCGGAAGACGCCGCCGCCGCCGGCGCCGCCGCCATGGACGAGGCCGGCATCTCGGCGCGAGACCTGGTGCTCGGCATCGCGGCGAGTGGCACGACGCCGTTCGTGCGCGCGGCCCTGGACCGCGCCCGCGCCCGCGGTGCCCGAACGGTGTTGCTGTCGTGCTC
>CAZVKD010000309.1:0-1482 GCA_964627675.1 uncultured Gemmatimonadaceae bacterium | reverse complement strand
GAGCCACCGCCTGAGGTTGCGGGCCCCTGCGACGTTGCGATCACCGTGCGTACCGGTCCCGAGGTGTTGACCGGATCCACGCGCCTCAAGGCCGGCACGGCCACCAAACTGGTGTTGAACACGATCACCACCGGGGCCATGATCCGCCTGGGTAAGTGCTACGGCAATCTCATGGTGGACCTCATGGCGTGGAGCGAGAAGCTTCGCGACCGCGGTGAGCGGATCGTCATGGAAACCTGCGGTGTCGGCCGTGAGGCCGCACGCCGCGCGATCGAGGAAGCCCGCAACAGCGTGAAGCTCGCCATTGTCATGCTGAAGCGCGGTGTGGACCGAGAAACGGCGGAACGACTGCTGGGCACGGCGGGGGGGGTCATTCGGCACGTCATCGGCGACCCACCGCCGGTCGAGTGAAGTCGCTCGTCGTGGGGTTGATGTCCGGGACGTCGCTCGACGGCGTTGACGCGGCGCTCGTCCGCCTCGAGCCGCCGTCTGAGTGCGAGTTGGTCGCCTTCCGCAGCGATCCCTACGGTCCGGACGACCGGGCCCGATTGCTCGCCGCCATGGAGGCGGGCAGCCCCCGCGAACTGGCACTGCTCCACGCCTGGCTGGGCGAGCGGTTCGCGGCGAGTACCGGCCGCTTGCTACAACAGGCTGGGGTGGAGCCCGGGGATCTCGCCGGTATCGCCTCGCACGGACAGACCGTGTGGCACGAGCCCGGCCGGACGAGCCTTCAACTGGGAGATCCCGCTATTCTGGCCGAGCGGTTTGGCGTCCCCGTGGTGAGCGATTTCCGCACGCGAGACATCGCCGCTGGCGGGCAGGGCGCGCCGCTCGTGCCGCTGGCGGACGCGCTGCTCTTCGGCCATCCGGATCACGGGCGGGTGCTGCTCAATATCGGCGGCATGGCGAACGTCACGTATGTGCGGCGCCGCGGGTCCACCGATGACGTGGTCGCGTTCGACACGGGGCCGGGAGTCGCGGTGATTGACGCCGTCGTTCGGGCGCTCGTGCCGGGTGCCACGTTCGACGAGGGGGGCCGCCGGGCCGCCAGAGGGCGTGCGGACGGCGACCTGGTGGACGAGCTGCTGGGGCATCCGTTCTTTGGCGCGCCGCCGCCCAAGAGCACCGGACGCGAGGTCTTTGGGGAGGCGTACGCGGCCGCGTTCGTCGGGCGAGTGAACGCTCGCCGGCCCGGGGCGACTCCAGACGACGCGATTGCCACCGCCGTGGAACTCACGGCGCGATCCGTCTGGGCGCAGCTCGACCGGTGGCTTCCCCCGGCTCGGAAGACCGGAGCCGACGTGTTGGCGTCGGGGGGTGGCGCCCGCAATGCCCACCTCATGGCGCGGCTCGGCACGCTGCTGGACGGCATACCGCTTCGCCGCTTCGACGAGGTGTTCTTCGACGGCGACGCCAAAGAAGCCGTCGCCTTCGCGTTTCTCGGCTGGCGCACGCTGCGCCGCGAGCCGGGTAACGTGCCCT
>CAZVKD010000308.1:0-3553 GCA_964627675.1 uncultured Gemmatimonadaceae bacterium | reverse complement strand
CACAGATGCTCGCGGGCCAACCCGTCCCGCTCTTCGGCGACGGCTCCACCGAGCGCGACTACACCTGGATCGGGGACATCGTTCGGGGGACGCTCGCGGCGATTGACCGCACCGCCGATCACCCAGGCGAGTTCGCCATCATCAATCTCGGGGGCGACCGCACGACGTCCCTCGCCAGCCTGATCGAGCTCATCGCCCAAGCACTGGGCGTGCAGCCGATCATTGACCGATTGCCGGCCGAACCGGGGGACGTCGTTCGGACGTGGGCGGATCTCACCCGGGCTCGATTGCTGCTGGGTTACCGGCCGGCCACTCCCCTTTGCGAGGGCATCCCGCGGTTTCTGCGCTGGCTCGGGGCGCACCTGGGACCGGTTGGGGACGGGCGAGAGCCGCCGCCGCGCCGGCACCGCCCCCGCCTGACGCCCGCGCGCGGCCCATTTTACCGACTCCATTGACCAGCCCCGCGCATGCGGGCGCCGCGCCGGTGGCTGCACGACTGATCTCAGTTGGCGGGGAGAGCCCGTAGGGCCACGCCCACGTTGACGGCGCCAAGGCGGCGTTGTTACTTGGATCGTTTCTTGATTCCCCCAGCTGCCTGATGACCACGCCTTCCGAACCCATTGATCGCCGCGCCTTTCTCCGGGCGGCCGCCGGCGCCGTGAGCGGCGCCCGCGTCCTCCCCGCACTCCTGGGATCACCCGCGCTGATGACAAAGGCGCCGGAGATCGTGGTGATCGGGGCGGGCGCGTTCGGGGGCTGGACCGCGCTCCACCTGCGGCGGATGGGCGCTTCGGTCACCCTGGTGGACGCGTATGGTCCGGGGAACTCCCGGGCAACCTCGGGCGACGAATCGCGCGGCATTCGCAGCTCCTATGCCGAGCGCGAGGCCTGGGTCCGGCTGGCGAACGAGGCAATCGGCAAGTGGAGGGAGTGGGACGCCGAGTGGGCCAAGCCCTTTCGCATGCAGCTGTTCTTTCACACCGGCGATCTCATCCTCCGCGCCGAGTCCGACGACCGCTTCATCGTGAACAATCGCGCCTCGTGGGACAAGCTGAAGATCCCCTACGAGGTGCTCGCCATTGACGACGTGCGGCGCCGCTGGCCGCAGATCAACTGCGAAGGGATGGGGGCGGCGCTGTTCGAGGTGAACGCCGGCGTGGCGCGGGCGCGTCGCGCCTGCGAGGTGGTGGCCGAAGTGTTCCGGCAGAAGGGCGGCAAGATGGTCCTCGCTCGGGCGAGCCTGGGCCCGAGTGCCGGGGGCCGGCTGCAACACGTGACCCTCGACACCGGCGAGGCGTTGGCTGGTGATCAATTCGTGTTCGCCTGCGGGCCATGGCTTCCCAAGGTGTTGCCGGAGGTCATGACCGATCGACTGCGCACGCCGCTGGGTCGGGTGATTTACTTCGGTACGCCACCTGGAGATCGCCGTTTCATTTTTCCCAATCTGCCGTCGTTCAATTTCCCGGGGGTCACGGGATGGCCGGCACTGGGACCTGACAATCGCGGGTTCCGCGTGCGGGGCGGGGGCGGAGGCGGTGGCCAGGGGGCACAGGGAAACCAAAGCGGACAAGGCGGCCCGGCCGGCCCCCAACGGGCCGCCGGAGGGCAGAGTCCGCCCGACAGCGTACCGCCACGGCCGCCCCGCGCACCGGCTGACCCATCGCAGCTCGACCCCGATCTTTCCAATCGCTGGGTGCCGCCCGAAGCCCACGAGGGGCCGCGCCGGTTTCTCGCCCAGCGGTTTCCCGATCTCAAGGACGCGCCCATCCTGGCCACGCATGCCTGCCACTACGAGAGCAGCGTGGACCGCAATCCCATCGTGGACCGCCATCCCGGGCTCAGCAACGTGTGGATCGCGGGTGGCGGATCGGCCGAAGGCTTCAAGCTCGGCCCGGTGATCGGCGAGTACGTCGCGCGCCGCGTGCTCAACCAGTCAACCGACGCCGAGCTGGATGCCTTGTTCAAGTTGAAAGAAGAGAAGTTCGAGCCGCTCCCGGCCCCGCCGGAGGATGCCGGCGGGCAGTGTTGAAGCGCACGGCACGAGCCAGGAGGGAGCGACCCATTGGGTGCTCCCTCCGTAACCGAGCCGACGTCAGAACCTCAGATTTTCAGCGTCAATCCAGCGAGGATCGGCACAACGATCGCCCGGTCGAACGGCTCGAGGGCGCTGGGAAAGACGTTGGCCAGGTCCTGCGTATCGGCGGTCTTGGCGAATGCCACGCGCACGCCGGCGCCTACGAACGCCAGCACGCGATCGTCGGTGGCGGGCCGGAAGCGTAGCTTGAGCCCCGCCCCGGCCGCCGGGTACGTCTTGTCGAACTGCCGGTTGGGCATCGTCTCGCCAAGCCAGCGATATTGTTCGGTCTCCATCCGGGCCGCCCCCACACCGAAATCGAACGCGAGGGAGAGCGGTTCGACTCCTGGCGCGGTCACGTTGGCCTCGAGACCCGCCGTGTAGTGCCACAACTGGAACCGCGGGGCGGTGGACATGGCCCAGAGCCGATCGCCGTCAACGAAGTCGAAATCGCCATCGGCTCTGAGGATCAAGCGATCGTTCAACCGATAGCCGAAGCGCAACCCGACCGTGGGGCCGGGAACGGTGTACTTGCCGAATGTTCCCGCTGGAACGGCAACGCCCGTTTGACCCTCGACGACGAATTTGTTCTGGGCGATGGCAGAGACGGGGATGGCGAGGGCCGCCAGGCCGGCGAGCGCAGCCAACACGAGCTTGTGACGAAGCAGCATACTCCATACACCTCCGCGTGCGACCTGGGGCGCCGAGCGCCGGTTCCGACGCCCCGACTGTCCGGTGACAAGGAGATGTATGCGGCGGGGTCGCGTCGCGCGATCCGAGGATTCGATATGACGTGACCCCCGGCGCTACGCCGCTCTTAACGCGCACGGCCGCGCTCCGAGCAAATCGCGCGCCCGCGGGCTCTGCCAACCTGACAATCCTTCTGCGCTCGCCGGTTGCCGGCTCCGGCAGACGATCTGACCTCATGACAGGGCGGTACGACCGGGCGTACTCATGACTTCCGGTGCGCGAGGTACGAGCGCAGCTTTGGACGCTTCATTTTCCAAGGACGCCCGGTGAATCAGCCTATTCCAACGCCCGGTCTGTCACCTGCCCCTTCGGTATGGGAAGACTTCGTGGACATTCTCTACACTCCCGCGGCTGTGTTCGCCCGGCGGCAAGGCGGCAACCTGTGGATCCCACTGGTGGTGGTGACCCTGGCGCTCGGGGGCCTCTTCCTGGCAAACAGCCGACTGCTCGAACCGATCTTCGACGCCGAGTTCGATCGAAGCATGGCCGCGGCGTTGCGTGACAACCCGCAACTGACGCCCGAGATGATGGAGCAGGGGCGCCGGATGGGACGCATGTTCGGCACGATTGGCGCGTTCGTGTTCGTGCCGATCGCCGTGTGCCTGATTGGGTTTGCGCTGTGGTTGTTCGGGAAGGTGGCCGAGGCGCGAGTCACGTTTGGGACGGCCGTGCTGGTCGCGGCGTACGCCTACGTTCCCCGCGTGATCGAGGCGCTCCTCTCAGGAGTGC
>CAZVKD010000307.1:0-3553 GCA_964627675.1 uncultured Gemmatimonadaceae bacterium | reverse complement strand
CCCTCTCGATGGGCGCGGCTTCCCGACCCCACGATGGTCTCCGCGCCGAACCACGTGGCGAACATCGAGAAGATCGCCAGGGGATAGCCGAGGCGGCGCCCTGCGAGGAGGTAATCGTCCTCGGTTCGGATGCGGCGCGAAACCCAAATGCCGATCCCGAACTGGAGGGCCAGGTAGACGCCGACCGCAGCGAGGACGGGAAACATGAGAAGGGTGGGAAGGATGGGGAAGGTTGGGAAGGTTGGGAAGGTCGAAGGTTGTGAAGGTGCCGCTGGCGCCGCAGATTCCCCCCATGACCCCTCCCACTTCTTCGCGGCGCGACTTCCTTGCCACGTCCTCCAGTTCGGCACTGGGTGCATGGATCGTTTTCAACCTGCCCAACGTTCAGGCAGTGGCGGCGTATGCGGCCCGGGCCCGGGCGCAACGACGGCCGTTCGAGACGCTCGGGCCGGACGAGGCGCGTGATCTCGAGGCCATGGCCGCGCAGATCTTCCCGAGCGACGACACCCCCGGCGCGCGCGAGGCCGGCGTCATCTATTTCCTGGACCGAGCACTCGGCACGTTTTCGGCGGGATTGCTCGAGCCCACGCGGGCTGGACTCGCGGACCTCAGCGCCAGGGTGCGCGAGAAACACGGCGCCACGCCGTTCGCCGATCTCGACACTGCCGCGCAGGCGGCGCTGTTGCGCGAGATCGAGCACACGCCGTTCTTCGGCGGCGTTCGATTCCTGACCGTTGCGGGCATGTTCGCCGACCCCTCCTACGGCGGCAACCGGGGCATGTCCGGGTGGACGCTGCTGGGCATGGAGATGCGGCCGGCCTTCCAGCCGCCTTTCGGGTATTACGACCGGGAGTATCTGGAGGCCAGCCGATGACCTCCTTCCAGACGCGGTCCGAGGTGGACGTCGTGATCGTGGGATCCGGTGCGGCGGGCGGGATAATGGCGAAGGAGTTGTCCGCGGCGGGATTGTCGGTGGTGGTGCTCGAGCAGGGTCCCTACCTGAAGCCGCAGGACTTCCGGCACGACGAGCTGGGGTACTTCATGAACGGCGAGTTGTACGGTTCGCTGACCGACTTCCCGCAAACCTTTCGCAAGACGGAGCAGGAGGAGGCGCAAGTGGTCGGCGCGGGCGAGCTGCCGCCTGCGTGGTACGCCCGGATCGTCGGCGGCTCCAGTGTCCACTTCACGGCGAACTTCTGGCGGTTTCACGAGATTGACTTCATCGAGCGGAGCCGCCTGGGCCCGATCTCCGGCACGGGCTTCGCCGACTGGCCCATCACCTACGCCGAGCTGGAGCCGTACTACGCCAAGGTGGATTGGGAGATCGGGGTGTCCGGAGCGCCGGGGCCCTACGATCCGCCGCGCTCGCGACCGTACCCCATGCCTCCCATGCCGGTCAAATCGTCCGGCGTCTTGTTCGAGCGCGGGGCGCGGAAGCTGGGATGGCGGCCGTTCCCCGCGCCGCTGGCGATTCTCTCGAGGCCCCACAATAACCGGCCGGCGTGCATTCACTGCGGGTTCTGCATGGGATTCGGCTGCGAGGTGGGGGCCAAGTCATCGAGCTTGGCGGCGATGATTCCCCTGGCCGAGGCCACCGGCCGGTGCGAGATCCGCCCGCTGTCCACCGCCATGCGGATCGAGACCAACGCCGCGGGTCGCGTGACCGAGGTGGTGTACGTGGACCGTGAGGGGCGGGAGCACGCGCAGCGCGCCCGAGCCGTCGTGGTGTGCGGCAACGGGGCGGAAACGGCGCGGCTGCTTCTCATGTCCACGTCCAACCGGTTTCCGCAGGGACTGGCGAACGCCAGCGGCAAGGTGGGGAAGTACCTGATGTGGAACGGGAACACGGGCACCGCCGGCCTCTTCGAACACCCGCTCAACGAGTTCAAGAGCGTACAGGCCACGCGGGTGCTGCACGAGTGGTACGACTCCGACCCACGGCGCGGGTTCTACGGTGGCGGCGGGCTGGATGCTCGATTCCAGTTCTACCCGGTGCTGTTCGGGCTCGCCGGACTTCCGCCGGGTTCACCGCGCTGGGGTGCCGAGTACAAGCGCATGCTCGGCCAGTACTTCAACCACACCATGCAGGTCGCGGGGCACTCGACGTCGCTGGCCGTGGAGTCCAACAGCATCTCGCTCGATCCGACCGTGAAAGACAAGTGGGGCCGCCCGGCGCTACGCGTGACCTACCGCGATCACCCGGACGACGTGAAGATGATGGCGTTTCTGGTGGAGCGCGCCAAGGAAGTCCTGCATGCGGCGGGCGCCACCAAAGTCTGGGACGTCTTCCCCGCCCAAGAACAGACCGCCGGCGCGCACCTGCTGGGGACCTGCCGCATGGGCAACGACCCGCGCGACTCGGTCGTGGATAAATACCATCGAGCCCACGACGTAGCCAACCTGTTCATTTGCGACGGTTCGAGCTTCGTAACCTCGGGACGGGGCCAGCCCACGATGACAATCATGGCGCTGGCGTTTCGGGCCGCTGAACACATCACCCGGTTCGCGCGGCGCGGGGAGATTTAGCGGCGGGCGTGGCGCAGTTCATCCTGATGCTCACGCGAGGCGACCGCACGCTGGATGATGCCGTGGCGGTATGCCGGAGCCTTGCGGGCATCCAGGGGCTCGAGCGGGTGGGTTTCAAGGATGTCGGGCTGAGTCGAGGGAGACTGGGTGAGCTGGTTGCCGCGGTCCACCGGCTGGGTTGTGAGGCGGTGCTGGAACTCGTGAGTCTGAACCCGGAAGAGGAGCGGCAATGGGCCGTGCGAGGGGCCGACGCCGGCGTGGAGCTGGTGCTCGGAGGCGCACACGCGGCGACCGTGAGCGCCGCGCTGGCCGGCACTCGCGCGCGGTACTTTCCGTTTGCCGGACAGGTTGCCGGACACCCCACTCGGCTCGCCGGCTCGACCCAGGAGATCGCCGAGCACGCCGGACGCCTGTGCCAGCTGGAGCACGTGCACGGGCTCGACCTCCTGGCCTATCGGTCCGACGTGGACCCACCGGCGCTGGCGCGCTCCGTAGTGGACGCGGTAGCGCTTCCCGTGGTGGCCGCCGGCGGGATATCCAGCGAGACCCAGATTGACCGGCTGACTGCGGCCGGAGTCTGGGGCTTTACGATGGGCACGGCCATCTTCGAGGGCTCCTACCGCCCCGAGGCCGCGTCCCTTCGGGACAGAGTGGCATCCGCGCTCGAGGCGGCGCACCGGGCCGAACACGCCTTGCGATCTTGAAAGCTGCTTTTGCCGGCCGCTGTCACGATTCTATCGCTCAAATCATTGGCAATTACATCAATACTGCCGATCATATGGCACACACCTGTGTCATGATGCGAGGCTGTGCCTCGTCCGTGAGCCGAATTACGGCACCCGACTTGAGCCTGACTGTTCCGGCGTTGACTGGTGGTGGATCCCGTCGCGGGCGGCGCGGATCGCCGTGCCGTTCTACAGTGTCACGCGGCGTCGGAGACGGTTCCGGACTCACCGACGCACTCGCTTTGGTGCCAGCCGCTGCTGTGGCATTTCTCACTCCCGACCGATCGGCGTGGTATCTTTGC
>CAZVKD010000306.1:0-3558 GCA_964627675.1 uncultured Gemmatimonadaceae bacterium | reverse complement strand
CCGGCCCAGCCGGGTCAGACGCCGCGCGCCGCGCGGCCGGGCGAGCGGCCGCAAGCTCGACCGACGGCACAGGCCTGTGACGTCGACGAGGAAGCGGAGTTGCGGCTCGAGGCGCTCAATGCGCTGATGCAGATGGACGCGGATCGGGCGATCCCCATCTTGCGCGACGTGCTCCGCCGCCGGGACCCCTGTTCAGTGGAGCTGCGTCGCAAGGCGGTGTTCCTGGTGTCGCAGAAGCGCGACCCGGAGACCGAGGCGACCCTCCTCGCCGCCGCGCGCCAGGACCCGGATCGGGAGGTGCGCGCCCAGGCCGTCTTCTGGCTTTCCCAGGTCAATACCGAGCGAGCGGTGTCGGCTCTCGATTCCATCCTGACCGAGTCGGACGACCGGGACGTGCAGGAAAAGGCAATCTTCGCGCTGTCCCAGCATCGCAGTGAGCGCGCGGGCGAGATCCTGCGGCGTTACGCGGAACGGGCGGACCGGCCCGACGAGCTCAAGGGCAGGGCCATCTTTTGGCTGGGCCAGCATCGCTCGCCGCAGAACCAGGCGTTCCTGCGCGATCTCTATCCTCGGCTCACGAGCGAGGAGCTGAAGGAACGGGTGATCCACGCGGTTTCCGAGCTCCGCGGGCAGGAGGCCGCGCGCTGGCTGCTCGATCTGGCGCGGAATCAGAATGAGCCGGTCGAGATGCGGAAGAAGGCCCTGTTTTGGGCCGGCCAGAAACGTGACGTGTCCATGACGGATCTCGCGGGGCTGTATGACAGCGTGGGCGAGCGCGAGTTGAAAGAGCAGCTCATTTTCGCCTACTCCCAGCGGCGCGAGCCGGAGGCGGTGGACAAGCTCATGGCGATCGCCCAGTCCGACCCGGATCGCGAGCTGCGGAAGAAGGCCGTGTTCTGGCTCGGGCAGTCGAAGGACCCGCGGGCGGCGGAGTTTCTCCTCCGGTTGATCAACCGATGAGCAGTCCGCGACGGGCGGGGACGATCGGGCGCGATCGGAGACGATCGGCGATGGTCGAGGCGTGTCGTATTGCCCTCCGCACGACAGTCTCGGTGTGCCCCTGCTCGTCCCTAATGGCCCAGTCCGTCCAGGATCGGGTTGCCGCCGTGGAGAACGGAAGGGTGCGCATGAGCTTCGCGGCCAAGCCGGGCGTTGGTGGCAACGGCCGCAGCATCAACACGTCCTGGAGCTCGAACGACTGGGAGAGCTGGTGCGAGCCCGGCCCGGTGCGCGTGGTGCTCACGGTTCGCTCGCGGCAGCCGGTGGACCTGGACACCTACGTCGGCGGGCGGTGGCGTGCCTCGGCGCGGCCCGCCACCGATCTCGGTGACATTCCGGCGACCGAGGCGGCCGAGTACTTCCTGGCGCTTGCGGCCAGCGCGCCCGGGAGCGTGGCGAAGGAGGCGGTGCTTGCCGCCGTACTCGCCGACAGCGCGGTCGTGTGGCCGCAGTTGCTCGCGATCGCACGCGATCCCGGCCGGCCGCGCGAGGCGCGGAAAAGCGCGGTGTTCTGGGTGGGTCAGGCGGCCCAGGAAGCCGCGGCGCGGGGGCTGGAGGCCATCGCTACCGACTCGGGCGACATCGAGGTGCGGGAAAGCGCCGTGTTCGCGCTCTCTCAAATGCCGCGTGACCAGGGGGTGCCCGCGCTGCTCGAGATCGCGCGCACCCACCAGGATCGGCGGATTCGCAAACGGGCGATGTTCTGGCTCGCCCAGAGCGAGGACCCGAGGGCGTTGGCGCTGTTCGAAGAGCTGCTCTCCAGACGGTAGGGGCGCGGGCGACGGTATAGTCGGCGCAGCACCGCTGCCTCTGCCGCTTCTGCCGCCCCCGCCGGGTCCGACGTACAATTCTCCCATGCGCCTCATACTCCTGAGCACCCTCTGCGCCGCCCTCCTCCCCGCATGCGCCACCAACCCCGCCACCGGCGAACGGCAACTCATGTTGGTGAGCGAGGGGCGAGAAATCTCCCTGGGCCAGCAAGCCGACCCGGAGGTCACGCTCCAGTACGGCCTGTACCCGGACACGGTTCTCCAGGCATACGTGCGCGGGTTGGGCGAGCGCCTCGCCGCCGTCTCCGAGCGGCCCAACCTGCCCTGGACCTTCCGGGTGGTGGACGATCCCATCGTCAACGCGTTCGCGTTGCCCGGCGGGTTCATCTACGTGACGCGGGGCATCCTCGCGTACTTCAATTCGGAGGCGGAACTGGTCGCCGTGCTGGGCCATGAGATCGGTCACGTAACCGCGCGTCACTCGGCGTCGCAGATGTCGCAGCAGCAATTGGCGCAGGTCGGACTCGTGGCGGGCATGGTCGTGGCTCCGCAGCTTCAGGACTTCGCCGGCCTGGCGGAATCCAGTCTCGGCCTCCTGTTCCTCAAGTTCAGTCGCGATGACGAGCGCCAGGCGGACGACCTCGGCCTGCGGTATCTCATGCGCACCGGATACGACCCGCAGGAGATGCCCAAAGTGTTCGCCATGCTGGCCAGCGTGACCGAGGGCGAGGGCGGGCGATTGCCGGGCTGGCTGTCCACGCACCCCGACCCGCAGGACCGCCAGCAGCGCCTTGCCCGGGCCATCGCCGCCCTCCCGAGCGTCCCCGGCGCCCGCGTGGTGAACCGGAACGAGTACCTGCGCCGGCTCGACGGCATGATGTTCGGCGCGAACCCGCGTGAGGGCTTCTTCCGGGATCGTGCGTTCCTGCATCCGGAGCTGCGATTTCGTTTGGAGTTTCCCTCGGGGTGGCGTACCCAGAACCAGCGACGCGCGGTGGTGGGTCAAAGCCAGAACCAGGACGCGCTGATCGAGTTGACACTGGCAAACGCGGTGACGCCCGAGGCGGCGGTGCAGGCGTTCTTGGGGCAGGGGGGCATCACGTCCGAGGGATTGCCGTCCCGGTTCCAGACCCGGCGCGGGATGCCGGCGGCGCGGGCGAGTTTCACGGCCACGAGCGCTCAGGGCAGGCTCTTGGGGTTGGTATGGGCGGTGCGGTACAACCAGCAGGTGTTTCAGATCATGGGGGTCTCCACGGAAGCGCGGTGGCCGGCCTACGCCTCGCTGGTGGAGCAGACGCTCGATTCGTTCGGGCCGCTCACCGACTCCGTAGCGCTCGTGGTGCAGCCGTTGCGGCTCGACGTCGTGACGCTGGATCGCGCGATGACGCTCCAGGAGTTCTCCCAGCGGTATCCGTCGCAGGTGTCGCTCGACGCGCTGGCGCGGCTGAATCAGGTCACGCCCGCCGAGCGATTGGAAGCCGGGCGAGCGCTGAAACGCGTGGTGGGGGGGCCGGTGCCGTGACGGCAGGCGGTCAGAGTGGCGTCGGCGCGAGTGCGGGAGCGAGGGGTTACGGGATAATCCACGGGGCCCTGCTCGCGGGCGTGGTTGTGGTCGCCGCTGTCCTCGCCATCCTGGCGACCAACGTGCCCGCGGCGCCGCTTGTTTCGCTCCGCAGCACCCTCCGGTTAGTGGGATTCCTGGAACTGGCGGTCATGCTGGTCGCGAGCGCCGCGGTGCGCCGAACGTTCACCGCGCTGCCTGCCGGCGGGGATCGGAACGCGTGGTGGA
>CAZVKD010000305.1:0-3558 GCA_964627675.1 uncultured Gemmatimonadaceae bacterium | reverse complement strand
GGCCGTAGCGGGAGACGGGGAAGAACCAGCCGCTGTACCCCTTAGCGCCCCCTGTACGCCGTACCGCGGTGAATCACGCCTTTGCCTTCACCGCCTTTTGCAGCCTGCTTTTCTGTCTGGCCGCGACGTTGCGGTGGATCAGGTGTTTTCGGGCGGCGCGGTCCAGCAGGCGTTCCGCGGCCCGATAGGCCGCGCGGGCGTCCGCCGCGGTGGTCGCGACGCGCACTTGCTTGATGGCGGTACGAAGCGCGGCGCGTTGCGCGCGGTTCAACACATTGCGCGCGCGGGCTTGACGCAACCGCTTCTTGGCTGAGCGAATCCTCGGCACACATACTCCTGTAAGCGACGAAGCCCCGGGGCGGAAGAGCGCTGCAAAACGGGTCGAATCGTATCTCGCAAGTCTCGATGAGTCAAGGCGCTAAGTGCTTTGACACTCTCTGGGGGCGCCGTTATCTTGCGCCTCAACCAACCGATCTGTCCCCCGCGTGCAAGAATTTCTGCTGGCCCTTCCCGTGCTCCTCTTTTCCATGGTGGCGCACGAGTACGCGCACGGCTACGCGGCGCTGCGGCAGGGCGATCAGACGGCGTACATGCTGGGCCGGCTGACGTTCAATCCCATGAAACACATTGACCCGTTCATGACGGTGCTCCTGCCGCTGATGCTGTGGTTCGGCTCCGGCGGTCGGATGGTGTTCGGCGGGGCCAAGCCGGTGCCGGTGAACCCACGCAACTACCGGAACTACCGCCGTGGTGAGATCATCGTCTCGCTCGCCGGCATCACCGCGAACGTCGCGCTCGCGGCGGCGTGTCTGGGGCTGGCGGTGGCCGTTGGCTTCGTGGGCGACGCGTTGCCGGGCGGCCAGGCGCTCGCGCTGTTTCAGCGGATGCTATTCTGGGGCATCTGGCTCAACCTGCTGCTCGCGTTCTTCAATCTCATTCCGATTCCGCCGCTCGACGGATCGCACGTGCTGGCGCACCTGCTGCCCCCGTCCGTGGCGCTGCATTACCGGCAGTTGCAGCAATACGGCTTGCTCGTGCTCATCGCGTTGATGTTCTTCTTTCGCGGGCTGTTCGCCGCCCTGCTGCTCCCGGCCTTTCTGCTGCACGAACTGGCGATGCGGGTCGCCGTCCCGTTCGCGCTGATGCCGCCGCCCCTGTGAGCATGGCCGCCCCGGCACCCGTCGCCGATCGCCCGTTCGTCGTCCAGCTCGACGCATTCTCCGGGCCGCTCGATCTCCTGCTTCACCTCATTCGCGAGCAAGAGATTGACGTCGCGGACATCCCGATCGGGCGCATCGCCGATCAGTTTCTCGAGGCCATCCACCACCTCGGCCTCAACCAAGCGGCCGACTACCTGGAGATGGCCGCCTACCTGTTGCGCATCAAGGCGGCGATGCTGCTGCCGCGCCCGCTGAGCGATGACGAGTGGGAAGATCCGCGGGCGGAACTGGTGCGGCGGCTGCTGGAGTACGAGCAGATCCGCGAGATCGCCGACTGGGTGGCGCGGCAGGCGGGAGCCCGATCCGATCGGTTCGGCCGAGGGCTGCTGCCGGAGACCGTGGATCTGCCGCCACCGCCCCTGTTGCTCGACGTCCACGAACTCCTGGCCACGGCGCAGCGACTGGTCGAAGGGCTGCCTCCACAGGTGCTGCATCGGGTGGTGCCCCGCCCGCTGGATACCGAGGGGGCCACCCTGCGGATTCGCCAGTGGCTGTCCACCAGAGAGCGGTTCGACCTGCTCGAGTTGCTGGGGCCGGGCCCCACCGTGACCGATGTGATCTCCTGTCTGATCGCGCTGCTCGAACTGGCGCGGCTCGGAGAGCTGCTGGTCTCGCAAGACGTACCCTTCGGATCGGTTGCCATCGCGCGTGCGGTCGCTCACCAAGCTCATTGAGGCGGCGCTGTTCGCCGCCGCCCGTCCCGTGACCACCGAGGAACTGGCGGGTCTCGATCCGGAGGCGCGCGAGGAAGACGTGCGCGCGGCCCTCGACGAGTTGCGGCTGGCATACGACGAGGGCGGACACGGGATCGAGGTCGTGGAGCTCGCCGACGGGTTCCAGATCCTGACCCGGCGAGAGTGCGCGGAAGCGATCGCCGAGGCTCGGCTGGTGCAGCGGCCACGCAAGCTCTCGGCGGCCGCGCTCGAGACGCTCGCGATCATCGCCTACCGCCAGCCCGTGGGCCGCGCCGACATCGAGCAGATTCGCGGCGTGCAGGCGGACGGGGTACTGCGGATGTTGCAGGAACGCGGGTTGATTGACGTCGTCGGTCGAGGCGAGGGTATCGGCCGGCCGCTGCTGTACGGAACCACGACCGCGTTTCTCGAGCTGCTCGGCCTCAAGGACCTGAGCGAGTTGCCGCGTCTGGAGGAGTTGTCCGTGGCGCTCAAGCCTCCCGGGGAGGTCCTATGACCGCCATGCGGCTGCAGCGCGCCCTCGCCCGAGCGGGGATTTCGTCACGCCGGGGGGCGGAGGTGCTGATCCGCGAGGGTCGGGTGCGGGTCAACGGAACGGTGGCCGGGATCGGCTCGAGCGTGGACCCGGCGCGCGACGTGATCACCGTGGGCGGGCGCCGCGTGCGGCCCGCCGGGGCACCCGTGTGGATCGCGCTCCACAAGCCGGTGGGCGTGGTGGTGTCTCGCAATGATGAGCGCCGCCGCCAAACCGTGTTCCAGGGCTTGCCGGCGGTCCCGGGGTTGACCTACGTGGGCCGACTCGACGTGATGACGTCGGGGCTCTTGCTCCTCACGACCGACGGCGAGGCGGTCCATCGCCTGACCCACCCGCGTTTCGCCGTGGAGCGGACCTATCGCGTGCTGGTGCACGGGCGAGCGGAGTCCGAGCTACGGGAGCTGCTGCAGCGCCCCGTGATCATCGAAGGACGCCGCGTCAACCTGGTGCGGTGGCGCACGAAGGCGGCCGGCCGCTCGACGGACGTGCTGCTGGTGCTGGCGGAGGGTCGCCATCGCATCGTGCGGCGGTTGTGCGAGAGTCTCGGCCTCAAGGTCGAGCGGCTGGTGCGGCTGTCCTATGGCCCGGTGCGCCTCGGATCGCTGAAACCGGGCGAGTGGCGGTATCTCACACGCGCCGAGATCCGCGCGTTGGACGCCTGACCGTGGGGGGATGATGGAGCTTTCGGGACGCACCGCCATGCTGCTCGGCGGATCTGGGCTGGTGGGTCGGGCAGTGGCCCGGCGGCTGCTCGAGTTCGAGCCGGCGCGCCTGGTGATTGTGGGCCTGCGCGAACCGGACGTGCGGGAGGCGCTCGCGGATCTCGGGCCTGCGGCGGGCGAGACGGCGCTCGCGGCGGAGTGGGGCGACATCTTCCTCCCGGCCGCGGCCGCCCGCCAGGATTGGGCCACCATCCTCGCCGACGCGTCGCTTCGCCGGCAAGTCGTGGCCGACGTGGCCGGCGATCTCACCGAGCAGGTGCTCGAGCGCAGCCTGCTGTTTCAGCTCGTCATGCGGTATCGGCCCGAGATCGTCGTGGACACGATCAACACCGCAACGGCGTTCGCATATCAGAACTTGTATCACAGCGTGGAAGAGCTTCTCGAAC
>CAZVKD010000304.1:0-3593 GCA_964627675.1 uncultured Gemmatimonadaceae bacterium | reverse complement strand
CGAACTTGCTGAAGCGATTGAACCCGAGGTCCTTTTCGTTGAACGTGGGATCGAGTTCCTGCATCACCTGCTTGAGCCGATCCGAGCGCATCACGTCGCCATTCGCGCGCATCTCGGTGATCGCCTCCACCACCAGCTGCCACGGATCGCGCGAGGAGTGGACCACGTCGCTCTGCCGCGTGAGCCCGGTGATCTCCGAGTAGCTGTAGTACTCGTCACAGTTCTGCACCAGGAGATCGCTGGAGGACTCCCGGATGCCGACCCCGATGACGTACTTCCCGTACTCCTTGAGCTTGACCACGAGGCTGGAGAAGTCGCTGTCACCCGAGAGCAGGATGAAAGTCCCGATCTCCGGCCGCGTGAACACCAGTTCCAGCGCGTCAATCGCGAGCCGAATATCCGTGGCGTTTTTCTTGTTGGACCCGAACGCCGGCGCGAAGATCAAGTCAATGGACGCTTCCGACAGGGGGACGATGTACTGCGGGTAGCGCCGCCAGTCGGCGTAGGCCCGCTGGACGGCGACCTTCCCCTTGATGATCTCGGAATTGAGCAGGCGCCGGAGCTGGTTCTGCAGGTCCGATCGAATCCCCAACGTGACATTGTCGAAGTCAATCATCAACGCCGCGTTGGGGGCATGCGCCGGTGGTTCGGAGTGTGCGGCTCGCGGCAGCCGCGAGAAGGCTTCCTTCACGTGGTGTTCAGTTTCCGTTCCCTGACCGTTCGCCGCGCCACCGCGACCAGCCCCCCCGACCCGGTAGCGGGAAGGCGTCGCCGGTGCGACGAAGGCTGGAACTCGAGGTCCCGCTCGGGCGGAGGCATCCTTTCCCCCGCAAGAACACGATGAGCTCGCCACCGCACCCCCGCCACCGGCTCGATCCATTCGGCGTCCGGGCACCGGGCGCCCGGGCTGCGATGGTCAACTCCGGCCGCGGCCCCACCCCAGGCGAGCGTCATCGTTTTGCAACATGTTAAGCTAACGGCTCCCAACCAGTTACACAAAGGGCATCATTCGCCCAGCACCTTGATGAGCACGCGCTTGCGGCGTTGGCCATCCCACTCGCCGTAGAAGACCCGCTGCCAGGGCCCCAGGTCGAGAGCGCCTCGGGTTATCGGCACGATGACCTCGTGTCCTACCGTGCGACTGCGCAGATGGGCCGCGGCGTTGTCTTCGCCGGTCTGGTTGTGCCGGTATCGCGCCGGATCCCACGGGGCAACCGTTTGCTCGAGCCACGCGAGGATGTCCTGCCACAGCCCCGACTCGTGGTCGTTGACGAACACCGATGCCGTGATGTGCATGGCCGAAACCAGCACGAAGCCCTCGGCCACGCCGCTCGCCCTCACCTGTTCGGCGACCGTGTCGGTGATATCAATGATCTCCTGGCGCTTCTGGGTGTGAAACCAGAGGTAGTGGGTGTGGGACTTCACGAGCGGCGAGACAGGGTGCGGAGCGAGCGGGCGGCCTCGGGCGAGCGCAGGCGATGACGGGCGATGGGGACAGCGTCAGCCAAGACGGCCTCGACTGTCATCGCCGGTCATCATCTGGATCGACAGTCCAGCGCGGTTACAGAGCCCGCAGCTGGGCGAGCGTCTCCGCCCCGTAGAACAACCGGATGTACTTCGACTGCACCGGCGTCAGGCGGCGGACCGCCCACGTCAGGTGCACGAAGTGCGGTTCGTACGGCGGCCTGAGGGGATGCATGCCGCACTCCTCCGGGAATCGGTTGCCCTTGCGCGTGTTGCAGGTCGAGCACGCCGTGAGGACGTTCACCCAGTCGTTGGTGCCGCCCCGTGACAGGGGAACCAAGTGGTCCCTCGTGAGGCATTCCCGGAAGCGCAGTTCATGCTGGCGCCGGCCACAGAACTGACACCGGTAGTCGTCCCGCGCGAACAGGAACGTGTTGGTGACCTGACGGCGGAACTTCCGAGGCACGTGAATGAACCGTGTGAGTCTGATGACCGCGGGCCGCGGCACGGACAGGCGGAGGCTGCGCACCACACCGCCCCCGTCGGTTTCGACGATTTCCGCCTTCCCGTCAATCACCAGGCGCAGGGCCCGCCGAACCGGCACCATGGTCAGCGGCTCGAACGACGCGTTCAGCGCAAGACAACCCAGATTGGGCATTCCGATCCACACTCCCGGCGCAGCGACGGCGCCGCCGAGACAAGTCCGTGAATTTTACGGTGGAAGGGCGGCGGATTTCAACCTGTCTCGCCAGGGCCGCCCGCGTGATCTGATGGTCAGCCGTTCGGTCGGAAAGCCGCTTCGAGATCGCGGAGCTGCGCCTCCACCGACGCGCGGGAGGAGCCCCCCGGGGTGGCTCGACGCTCGACCGAGTCGGCAAACGAGCCAAGGTCTCGCAGCACGCCGGGCAATTCGGGGTGAACCGCCTGCGCGAGAGCGGCTGGCACCGAGGGGAGAGGGACCCGCCGTTCCTCCCCGATGCGGACCAGACGACCCACCACGGCGTGCGCCTCCCGGAACGGAAGGCCCCGCCTCACCAATGCATCGGCGAGATCGGTGGCGACCATGGCACCGTCCAGCGCCGCCCGCATCCGCTCGGCCACCGGCTCCAGGGTCTCCACGGCGCCGCGCACCGCCGGGAGCGTGAGCAAGGCGGTGTCCACCGCGTCGAACAGCACGACTTTGTCTTCTTGCAGGTCCTTGCTGTAGCCGGCGGGCAGGCCCTTGAGGATGGCGAGCAGGGCGGTCAGGTCGCCGAGCGACCGTCCGGCCTTCGCCCGTGCAAGCTCGAACCCGTCGGGGTTCCGCTTCTGGGGCATGAGGCTCGACCCTGAGCAGTAAGCATCCGCCAGACGAATGAAACCGTACTCGGTGGAGGCATACGTCACGAGCTCGGCGGCAAGACGGGAGACATGCGTGGCCAGCAGCGCCAGCACGAAGAGCAGCTCCGCTACGAAGTCCCGGTCGCCCGTGGCGTCGAGCGCGTTGGGGGAGACGGCCTTGAATCCCAGGAGGTCTCGCAGCAGCGCCCGGTCCACGCTTACGCCGGAGCCGGCCAGCGCGCCCGAGCCCAGGGGCAACTCGGAGGTGCGTCGCGCCGCGTCCGCCAGGCGGGCACGATCCCGGGCCAGCGGCCACGCATGCGCCGCCATGACGTACGCCCAGCGCACGGGCTGGGCCTGCTGGCCATGGGTGTAGCCCGGAAGCACCAGCTCGAGGCCCGCGCGGGCCTGCCCCACCAACGCCATTCCGAGCCCGCTCACCTCCGCATCCACGGCCGCTATGGCATCGAGGCACCACAGGCGGAGGTCCGTGGCCACCTGATCGTTCCGCGACCGGCCAGTGTGGAGCTTGCCGGCGAGGTCGCCGATCTCCTGGTACAGCAGCCGTTCGACCAGGGTGTGAACGTCCTCGTCCGGCTCCGCAGCCGGTTGGCTTCGCTCCAGCCGCTGGGCCACACGGTCGAGGCCGGCCATCATTTGGGTCGCCTCGTCGGCGGTGAGCACACCGGCGGCGGCCAGTGCCCGGGTCCAGGCCCGGCTGCCGCGGACATCGAACGGCCACAACCGATGATCAACCGGAAGACTGCGATTGAGCGCTGCGAAGGCGTCGGCGGGGCTGCCGGCGAACC
>CAZVKD010000303.1:2802-3606 GCA_964627675.1 uncultured Gemmatimonadaceae bacterium | reverse complement strand
GGAGGTCGCGGTGCCACTCCTGCTCGACGGCCAGCTCGTCGGCCTGCTCGCCGTCGGCCCCAAGCGCTCCGGCGATCCCTTCTACAGCGACGACGCAGACCTGCTTGCGACGCTCGCCAACCAGTCGGCGGTGGCGGTCCGGAACGCCCAGGCTCACCAGCGTGTGGTGCAGATCAACGAGCACCTCTCCCGCATCCTGGCGACGATCGAGAGCGGGGTCATCGCCGTCAGCGCCCGGGGGCGCATCACGTTGTTCAACCAGGCGGCCGAGCCCATGACGGGCCTCGCCGCCGCCGCCACCCGCGGCCGGCCCGTCGACTGCCTGCCGCCGCCGCTCGCGCGTCTGCTGCAGGACGCGCTGGCCGACCGGCAGTCGCACTCCCAGGTCGAGATCGCCCTGCCCGACGCGGCCGGGCAGCTCCTGCCCTGCATGTGCTCGACCTCGCCCCTGGTCGGGGTGGATGGCGGGCCGGCCGGCGCGGTGGCGGTGCTGAGCGACCTGAGCCGGGTGAAGGAACTCGAGCACGAGCGCCGCCGCGCCGAGCGTCTGGCCTCGCTCGAGGCGATCGCCTCGGGCCTGGTCCACGAGGTGCGGAACCCGCTGGTCTCGCTCAAGGCCTTCGTCGACCTGCTCCCCAGCCGCCACGAGGATCCGGAATACCGGACCGCCTTCACGAAGGTTGCCGGGCGGGAGCTGGGCCGCGTCGAGGATCTGCTGGCCCGCTTCCGCACGCTGGCCGCCCCCTCGCGCCAGCCCATGGCGCCGCAGGACGTCCGCGTGGCCCTCGACGCGGCCCTGGAGCT
>CAZVKD010000303.1:0-2792 GCA_964627675.1 uncultured Gemmatimonadaceae bacterium | reverse complement strand
CGCGGGGATCCGGCTGCGTCGCGTGGGCGACGGCGCCCCGCGGCCGGTGCTGGGAAATGCATCTCAACTGGAGGGGCTTTTTCTGAACTTGTGCTTAAATGCCCTTGAAGCCATGGCAACCGGCGGGGAGCTCACTGTGCGCGTCGCCGACTTCGGTGGGGGCGGCGGCTCGACGGTGCTCGTCGAGTTCTCGGACACCGGGGCCGGCATCCCGCACGATCTGCTCGACCGTATCTTCAACCCCTTCGTGACCACCAAGCCCGGGGGCTCGGGCCTGGGCCTGGCCATCTGCCGCAGCGTCGCCGACGCCCACCACGCCACCATCCGGGCCCGGAACAACCTGGGCCGCCCGGGTGCCACGTTCACCGTCGAGTTCCCGGTGGCGGGGGCGCGGCCCGTGCCGGCCGGCGCATGAGGACGGTCCTCGTCGTCTCGGGCGACCAGGGGTTGCACGGCCGGCTGCACGCCGGGCTGGGCGGGCGCTCCGTGTTCGCCGTGACGAGCGACGAGGAAGGGCTGCGGACGCTCCGGATGACCGCCGTCGACCTGATCGATGGCGCCATCGTCGACGCGCCGGCGCGCTATCGACCGGCACTGACGACGTTGTGCTTCGGCCTGTCGTCGGGCGCGGTGGCGCGGATCGTCGGCGGCGGCTGGCGTGAGGTAGTGGCGGCGGCGCTGATCGGCCTGGCACTCGGCTCGCTCGGCGTGCTGCTCTCCAGGTGGCAGTCGCACATCTACGAACCTACGGCGGCGCTATTGGCGACGGCGCTGGCGTTTGCGCTTGCCGGAGTGCTCGCCCCGATGTCGATACCGATCGTCACCCTGGCGGGGCTGATCGTGCTGATTCCCGGTCTTACGCTGACTGTCGCGATGCGGGAACTGGCGACGCGCAACCTGGTCGCCGGCACCGCGCGGCTGATGGGCGCGCTGCTGGTGTTCTTCGAGATGGGGTTCGGAGCGACGTTGGGCGGGCAGATCTACCGCGTACTGCCGCCCATCGACATCGCCGCGACGCCAATTACCCTGCCCGGCTGGACCGAGTGGCTAGCGTTCGTTTGCTCGCCGATTTCGCTGATGGTGCTGTTTCGCGCCCGCCCGCGCGACGCTGGATGGGTGATGTTCGGATGCACTGCCAGCTTCCTGGGCTCCCGCTTCGGCAGCGGGGCGCTGGGACCCGAGAACGGTGCCTTCGTCGGCGCACTGGCGCTTGGCGTGGCCGGCAACCTGTTCACGCGCCTGCGGAACCGGCCCGCGGCAGTGATGACCGTGCCGGGGCTGATGCTGCTCGTCCCGGGCAGCGTCGGCTTCACGAGCCTCAGCCACTTTCTGGACCGCGACGTCGTCACCGGCGTCGAAGCGGCGTTCCGCATGGTGATCGTGGCCGTGGCGCTGGTGACCGGACTGCTGGTCGCCAACGTCGCCATCCCGCCGCGACGCATCCTGTAGCAAGGAGGGCTCCACGGATCACGTGGAACACACGAATCGGCACAATCGGGCACGTTGGACCATTACCGGCTTGAACCCACATTCGGTGCCTCCCGTCCAGCGGGGATTCCGCTAGAGGGGCGTGGGGGCAATGCGAAGAGATTTGAAAGTCATACAACCACTCAGATTGCCTTCTCGCCATCCGCCCAGGTTTCCTATTCTTCGTGTCCTTCGTGGCGTTCTTCCGCTCCCCGTGGCGGCCGGTGCGTGGCGTGCGGCATACTAAGGGTTCTTGTTATGGAGGGACTTCCATGTCTGTGCGACTCATGATGCTCGCGCTCTGGCTATCTACCGTGGCTGCGGCAAATGCCGTTGGCCAGGTTACGGCGAAGCGGCTCGATGGTCCCCGCGGCGACCTGGTGTCGGTCGACGCCGCTCGCTCCCGGCTCACAGTGCGCGCCGTCGATGGCAAGGAGCACGCCGTGGCCGTTACGGGCGCGACCGAGTACCTGAAGGTCGATCCGTCGGCCAAGACACTCGACGGCGCCCAGAAGATCTCGCTCGCGGACCTCATCGCAGGCGACCGCGTCTGGGCGCGCGGGCTCGAGACCGATGCGGCAGGCACGCTCGTCGCCCGTCAGGTTATCCTGATGAGCGCTCGCGAGATAGCAGCATTGCGAGAGCGCGAAGTGGAAGCGTGGCGAACGCACGGCGTCCATGGTGACCTCCAGTCAATCGACCCGGCCACCGGCGACCTGATCCTGGAGAGCTACTTCGGCCGGACTTTTGTCATCGCCGTGAAGCCGAACATACCAGTGCATCGCCTCAAGCCTGGCGTCACCAGCCTGGACGGCGCCGAGGCCATTCAGCTCTCCACCCTCAAACCGGGCGATCAGTTGGCGGTACGGGCCGCGCGGGAAATAGAGTTCGGTTTCGGCAGGCCCGTCCCGATGCGCGCCGGCGAACCGGCAGGGTCCACCCCTGGTCGACCTGAAGCTCCCGGCCCAGGCCCAATTCGAATCGAGGCCGAGGAGATCCTGACAGGTACGTTCCCGCGACCGATCCGTGGCCGCGTTCTGAAGGTTGATGGCGCCGGCAATACGTTGACGCTGGCGGGGCGCTCGGGCGAGTTGCGGGTGACGGTCGCGACTGGCGCTTCGGTCCGGAAGCTGGTGCCCCAGCAGGCCGCTGCGCAAGCCGGTGGGCCTCCCCAGCGCGGCAACACGCTGGCCTTCGTTCTGGGCGACCGCAGCGAGCTGGAACGCCGCACGACGCCGATCACCCTGTCGGAGATTGCCGTCGGCGACTTCGTGTTCTGCGTCACCGACGTGTCTGCCGGCGACGGGGCCAGCCGCGTCAGCGTG
>CAZVKD010000302.1:0-3621 GCA_964627675.1 uncultured Gemmatimonadaceae bacterium | reverse complement strand
TATTTTGCCGCCGGCGTGATCGTAGAGTCCATCATCCTCGAGCTGGGCCCGGTGCTCACGGCGCTCGTGCTGGCGGGTCGGGTGGGGGCGCGCTACGCCGCGGAACTCGGCAGCATGCGCGTCACGGAGCAGATTGACGCGCTGGAAAGCCTGGGACGTTCGCCCATTTCGCACCTGGTGCTGCCGCGCGTCGTGGCCGGCACGCTCATGTTGCCCGTCCTGGTGGTCTTCGCGGACCTCATAGGCATTACGGCCGGGTGGTTCGCGTCCAGGGGTGCGCTGGAAATGACCAACGCCGATTTCGTGTACGGCGCGCAGTACTTCTTCCGGCCGTACGATTTGTGGTATTCAATGATCAAGTCGTTGTCCTTCGGCCTCGCGATAACGGTGGTGCCCTGCTACGTGGGCTTCACGACGCAACAGGGAGCCGAGGGCGTGGGTCGGTCCACGACCGCCGCGGTCGTGAGCGCTTCGGTGCTCATCCTGTTTCTCGACGCCGTGCTGGCCAAGCTGTTGTTGAAGACATGATCCAACTGAAGGGGGTGTCCAAGCGCTTCGGCGACCTCGTGGTCCTGAACGGCGTGGACTTCGAGGTTCGGCCGGGAGAGACGGTGGCGCTGCTGGGGCCGTCCGGCGTGGGGAAGAGCGTCTTGTTGAAGCACATCAACGGCCTCATTCGACCGGACTCGGGGGACGTGTGGGTGGACGGCATGAACGTGCACGGACTCAGGCGGAAGGACCTCGCCAGACTGCGGAGCCGGATCGGCTACGTATTCCAGAACGGCGCGCTGTTCGATTCGCTCACCGTGTACGACAACATCAAGTTGGGCATCACCGACGAAGCCTGCGCGGACGACGAGGGGTACTGCCGAAACAGGGTGGCGCAGTGCCTGGACCTGGTGAATCTGCCACGGGACACGGCGGTCAAGTTCCCGGCCGAGCTGTCGGGTGGGATGCGCAAGCGCGTGGGTATTGCTCGTGCGATCGCGGGGCAGCCGACATACCTGTTGTGGGATGAGCCGACCTCGGGGCTCGATCCCGTGAACGCGGACATCATAGATTCGCTGGTCGAGAAGCTGGACGACGAGCTGGGCGTGACGAGCGTCGTGGTCACACACGACGTGCGCGGCGCCTTTCGCGTGGCGGACCGCATCGCGCTGCTGCGCGACGGTCGGATACGGGCGATGGGCACGCCCGCGGAGCTGCGGGCGAGCCAGGATCCGGCGGTGCAGCAGTTCCTGGAGCGCGACCTCACCATCCCTGTGACCCACTAGGGGCCGGCATGGACCTGTACTACAAGCAGGAACTCAAGGTTGGTGTGCTGGTCATCGTCGCGGTGACCATCTTCGCCCTCGGCCTCTTGTGGCTGTCCGGCCAGACCATCGGACCCGGGAGCCTGATTACGGTGCCCGTGCGGTTCACCAATGTGAGCGGCCTCACGCCCGGCGACCCGGTTCAGATCTCCGGCGTGAAAGTCGGCCGCGTGGCCAACGTGGTGCTGGAAGACGTGGGCAGCGTCTTGGTCTATCTCGAAGTGGATCGGGCCAACCGGCCGCGGACGGATGCCAAGGCGATCGTCTCCTCGCTGGATTTCTTCGGTGAGAAGTACGTGGACTACATCCCGGGCCACGCCACGGAGATGTTGCGCGAGGGCCAGGTGATCACCGGACAACGTGAAGTCGCCATTACGGAAACGGCAACTGACCTGACAGGCCGCGCGGCCGACGCGCTCGCCGGTGTCCAAACCCTGTTGTCCGAACGCACGGCCGAGGACATCCACCGAACGCTGGTCGCCGTGGAGCGCACGTTGAACGTGGTCGCGCGACTTGGCGAGGGCCCGACGGTGGGTGAATTGCGCGAGACGCTGGCGTCAGTGCAGCGATTGGCGAGCCGCATGGACTCCACGCTTGCCAAGCCTGACATCGGGAAGTCACTGGAGCAAGTGGACGAGATTACCACCAGCCTGAAGGAAATGAGCGATGGCCTGGGGAGGGCCACGACGGCCCTGGGCTCGATCCTCGAGAAAATGGATCAGGGGCAAGGCGTGCTGGGGAAGGCGCTCAACGATTCCACGTTGCACGGCGATCTGCACGAGACGCTGGTCGCGCTGCGGAAGTTGCTCGACGATGTGCGGGAGCGGCCGGGAAGGTACGTGAACGTGAAGGTGTTCTGAAGGAGGTGGTGAAGGTTGTGAAGGTGGTGAAGGTTGTGAAGGTTGTGAAGGTTGTGAGGGTGGTGAAGGGTGCGAGCGGTGTGGAGGTAAGCGCCCGCGGCGGCGAGGTCAGAACCTGATCCCAACTCCCAGCCGGAGGGTCCGCGGCTGAACCCGGGCCCGCACGCGGCCGTAGTCACTGTCGAAGAACCCCCGCGCAGTGTTCACCACCGTCTGAATCTCCGTCACGCTCCGGTCGCCCAGGACATTGAAGGCGTCCGCCGAGAGCGAGATCTCGCTCCCGCCGTGCGAGAGGCTTCGCTCCAGATGGAGATCCAGCGAGGCGCGACACTGGTAGCGGTAGGTTCCCCGAGGCTGAATGAAGATCCGGTGGCCGCTCGTGGTCCGGAACAGAAAGGGATTGAGCGACAGCGTGTCCACCCTGGTCGTGTCCGACTGCCGGCGGCGGGTCACGGCGTAGTCGGAAAGCAGGGTGGAAATCAGCATGGTCGGCGTGACGCGATCTCCCGTGGCGAAGGAAAAGAACGCACCGCCGCGAACCCGCCACGGCAGCAGGCCGCCAGCGTACACCTTGGCTTCGAACCGGCTCTGGTTATTGAGCGCGCCGAAGAAATTGACCTGCTCGTTCAGCCGCACCCAGGGGCCCGGCCCACCGGTGGTGTAGTCGTCGGGCCCGGTCACGACGTTGACGTTCCCCTTGAGTGTCGAGAGCGTTGCCGAGCCGCCGGCCCACCAGGTGCGATAGCGGGCCTCCAGCCGGAACTGAAACTGCCGAAATCGGCGCGTGGCCTCGGGAACATTCGTGAGAACCAGATCGGGCTCATAACGGAGCTCTGCCAGCTCCGCGGCGGTGAGCCCCGGTGGAACGTGAAGCTGCCCCGGCGCTGGAAAGATCAGCCCACGTCGTAGCAGGTCCTGCACCAACAGGATGTCCTCGTTCGCAATCGCGATGTCGAGCACGAGCGGTTTTCCGCCGACGTACAGCGGCCGGCGAAAGCGATCACGAACGATGACGTTTTCCACCAGCGTGTAGTTCGCCGCGAGGTTCCGGTCCACCAGCGAGACCAGGTCGCGGTTCTCTCGGTAAATGTAGACCAGGCCGGCCTTCCACCGGCTGCCGAACGCCTTTTCGAGCGAGAGCGCGGTCTGCTCGACGAACGGCTGGCGATACCCTTCCACGCGCCCGGCCTGGTCGAGGCGGTTTGTCTCCTCGAGGCGAAACAGCCCGATGGCCGCCAGGGAATCGCGTTGCGCCACGGTGAATGCCCGAGTCGGGTCGGTGAACGGGGCGCCGAGGTACGACCAAACCTCCTCGTCATTGTAGGTATCGGCCCCCTCCACACGCTCGAACAGTGCGGCAAACATCGGCTGGTAAGAGCGACCCCAGTGCGCCTTGACGACGACCATGCCTCGTCCATCCAGCGCCGCCACCATGCCGAGGCGCGGGG
>CAZVKD010000301.1:0-3625 GCA_964627675.1 uncultured Gemmatimonadaceae bacterium | reverse complement strand
CACGGGTAGCGCCGGGCTGAATCGCGCCGTGCTTCCGCTGATCCGCGCGCTCCCCTGCGCCACGTTCTTCGCGGCGCTAGGGCTCGTTGGTTTGCGCGCCGAGGTGCTGGAATCCGGGGTTCTGTCGTGGATCTACGTCGTGTATTAAGCGATCAGGTACTGAGTTTCGTGCCCGGGGTTGACCTGACCGCCTGGCGCTCGTATTGTGCCACGATGAGCATGAGCCGCCGCGGCCTCGATCGAACCCCGGGTCACAACCCGGGTTCCCTGGGGCCCGGCTAGGCTGGTTCGGTTGGCGCGATCGAAACGGCCCGCCGGGTGTCCCGGCGGGCTTTCTTGTGCTGGCGTCTTTGGGGTGTAGGTCAATTGGCAGACCGCCGGACTGTTAATCCGGAAGTTGCAGGTTCGAATCCTGCCGCCCCAGCTCCTTCTCTCCCTGATGCGACGCCGTCGGCGTACCTTGGACCGCCAAAATGCTCCTGCACGGCGGTGCCCTCATGGCCAGAGCGCTGATCCTCGTCCTCGGTGTCGGTAGCACGCTGTTCCTCCGCCCGGCAGGCCCGGCCCCGGGTCAGGGCGTCGGACGCCCTGCGTTCACGGCGGTTCAGCCGGAGTTGTTTTCAACGCCTGGCGCGCAGCCCAACGCATGGGCCGACTTCGACAACGACGGGGATCTGGACCTGTTCGTGGGATTCCGGGGCGCGAGGAACCGGCTGTACCGCAACGACAGCGGCCGGTTCACCGACGTCGCCGGGCTGGTGGGGCTGGACGACCTTCCGGAGACGCGGGCGGCGGCCTGGGGGGACTATGACCGTGACGGCGATCTGGATCTCTACGTCGGCTTCGCGGGTCCCGACAGCACGGGCAACAGGCTGTACCGCAACGACGCCAACGGGCGTCGGTTCACCGACGTGGCGCCGCGCTACGGGCTGAACGTGATCGGGGTCAGCCGGCAGCCGGCATGGGTGGACTACGACAACGACGGAGACGTGGACCTGTTCGTGGCGTTCCGCGATCAGCCCAACCGACTATTCCGCAATGACGGCGACGGTTTCACCGACGTGACGGCGGCCTCCGGGATCGGCGACCCGCGGCGGACCGTTGGCGTGGCATGGTTCGATATGGACCAGGATGGCGATCTCGACGCGTTCGTGGCCAATCAGGACGGCGACGAGGACGGCATGTTCCGGAACGACGGCGGGGTGTTCACCGACGTTGCGCCGGTTCTCGGCATGCACCAGCCGGGGCGGGCGAGCGATCACGGGAGCGTCGGCCCGGCGGTTACGGACTACGACAACGACGGCGATCTCGACATCTTCATCGCGATGTACGGTCCCGACGTGCTCTGGCAGAATCAGGGGAACGGCAGGTTCAGGGAAGTGGCCCGCGGCACGGCGCTCAGCGGCGATCATCATTCCACCACGGCCGCGTTCGGTGACTACGACAACGACGGCTGGGACGATCTCTACGTGGCCTCCTACCTCGCCAGCGTGCGAGAGGCGCCGGATCACGTGTTTCGCAACGCCAAGGGCGCGTTCGTGGACGTGACGCCGCCTGCGGTGGCAGAGTGGGGAGCGAGCCACGGCGTGGCCTGGGCCGATTATGACGGCGATGGTGACCTCGATCTCGCGCTGGCCAATAACCACGCCCAGGGGCGGCACAGGCTGTACCGCAATGATCTGCCGTCCTTTGCCGCCCGCCGCTCGCTGTTCATCCGGGTGCTGGACGCCGATGGGCGACATACGCGCGCGGGGTCGGAGGTGCGCCTGTTCGATGCCGCCACGGGACGCGCGCTGGGGGCCAGACTGGTGGACAGCGGCGGTGGCTACTGTTCGCACGGGGCGGTTCCGGTGCACTTCGGATTGCAGGCCGGCGTGGAGCGCGTGCGGGTGCGCGTCACCGTCATGACGCGGGCGGGGCGACGCGACGTGGAGATCGCAGACGTGGCCCCGGAGCGGCTCCCGGCCCGCAGGCTGGAGATCCGGGCACCGCGGGGCTGAGCCCCAGCTGCACTAGCGCACCTTCGCCGTCCCCGCCCGCTGTATCCGCCGCCAGGACGCCGAGGAGGAGACCGTGCGACGTACGTCGGGGGTCGCGAAGTCAGCCGGCGGCGTCTCTGTCCACTCGGTCGTTTCGGGCGCCGGTTCCATGACCAGCCCGAGCCGGGCTTCAGAAATGAGCGACCGGATTCGGGCGGCGGGCGTTCAGGCCGTGTTATGGTCGAGCCAGGTCTCCAGGGGAACGGTCCGCCGCAACGCGCTGGGTCTGCGGCGGAACCAGGATAGCAGCAGCAGCGTCTCGTCCAGGTCCGACGGGGCGAGCCCTTCGGCGCTTGGCGTGTGCGCGTGCTGGGCTACCAGGGCGCGGAACGCCGCCTGCTCGATGGGGGTGCGCGGCGCCGGGGTGGAGGCGCGAACCGTGGCGCGGCGGATGATGTAGGCCCGATCATCGCCGTAGGCGCCGGGATCGGTGTACACAAAGGTCAGCGCCTGGACCGCGGTCTGGGCTCGGGCGACGGCGGCGAGGAGCCATTCCAGCGCGTCGAATCGCTCGCGCCACCAGGCGGCCCGCTCGTACTCCCGCGCGTCGCTCGCCGCCGCCATCTCAGTGACCACTCGGTCCAGCGGTGCCAGGCTCCGGCCCTCCAGGAATCCAACTGCCGCCTCGACTCGGCGGGCGTACTCGGGCTGGGACACCAGCCCCGCGCAGGGCCCCGCGCAGGTTCCGAAATCGTGCCGCAGGCAGGCAGCCCGCCGGGCGCCGAACAGATCGCCCTGATCCGGATACACCACCGGCATGCGCAACGCGCAGTCGCGCAGCCCGAGCAGATCGTTCAGCAGGCGTATGGACACGGCCAGCTGAGACGTGCCCCGGAATGGACCGTAGTAGCGCATGCCATCATCCGCCACCGACCGTGACACGAAGACTTTCGGTGCCGGACCGCCCGACACCTTCACGAAGGCGGCGTTGAAGCGCCGGTTCATGCGGACGTTGAATGCCGGCCGATGCCGCTTGATCTGACGCAGCTCGGCAATGTGGGCGGCGAATTCCGACGGCTGGTAATCCCACGCGATGTCGGCGGCCGCGCGAATAATGCGGCCCGCCTTCTCGTCGAGGTCGAGGTGGCGGAAGTAGGAGAGCAGGCGGACCCGGAGTCGCTTGGCCTTCCCCACGTACACGACGCGCCCCAACGGGTCCATCATGCGGTATACGGCGGGGCGGTTCTCGGCCAGCGCCGCGACTCGCCGCCGCAGCGCATCGAGGTCGCCGAGCGGAAGGGCGAGTGCCGTCAGGCGCTGCTCCAGCGGCCCCGGGCGTAGTCGTGCAGGGCCAGGAACTTCTCGTAGGCCACCAGGCCCTTGCGCTTGCGGCCCAGCTCCGCGAACAATTCGCGCATTCGGCCACGCCGCGTCACATAGAACCGAAACGTCTCCGCGAAATCTTCTTGCGGATGGGTGGCGGCGTAGGCCGAGACGTGGTCCACCAGCGTGGTCGCCACGCGGCGCCGTTGGAAGTCCACCCAGGTATCGTCCACGCCGCGATAGGCTTTGTCCACTTCGCCAAACACGCGCCGGAATCGTTCCGTCCTGGTCCAGCGCCATTTGTGATACAGGTAGCTGTGTCC
>CAZVKD010000300.1:0-3632 GCA_964627675.1 uncultured Gemmatimonadaceae bacterium | reverse complement strand
GCGTCCACGTCCGGGCGCTCGTCTCGATCCACCTTGATGCAGATCCAATCGCGGTTAAGCGCCTCGGCCACGCTCGGATTCTCGTACGATTCGGCGTCCATCACGTGACACCAGTGGCACCAGGCGGCGCCGATGTCCAGCAGGATGGGCTTTCCGTCCGCCCGCGCGCGCTCGAACGCCTCCGGTCCCCAGGGGAACCACTCGACCGGCTGATGCGCGGCCGACCGCAGGTACGGGGATTGCGCCGCGGCGAGCCGAAAGGCGGTCACAGGCCGGCCGACGGGCAAAGAGCGCTGATGGGACAGACCTCGCACTTGGGCTTGCGCGCCTGGCAGATCTGCCGCCCGTGGTGGATCAGGAGATGGGAGAACAACGCCCACTCCCGTCGCGGCACGAGCGCCATCAGGTCCCGCTCGATGTTGGCGGGATCGTCCTTCGTGGTGAGCTTGAGCCGCCGCGCCAGGCGGTGCACGTGCGTGTCCACGACGACTCCCTCATTGATCCCGAACGCGCTTCCCAATACGACGTTGGCGGTCTTGCGGCCCACGCCCGGGAGCGCCGTCAGCTCTTCCATGGTGCGCGGCACGTCGCCGCCGTGACGCGCTACCAGCGCCGCCGCCATGGCGAGAATCGCTTTCGTCTTGTTGCGATAGAAGCCGGTGGAACGGATCTCTTGCTCGAACACCGCAGGATCCGCGTTGGTGTAGTCGGCCGCGGTGCGATACTTCGCAAACAGGTCGCGCGTCACCTGGTTGACGCGGGCGTCGGTGCATTGAGCGCTCAAGATCGTGGCGACGAGGAGCTGGAGCGGGTTTTCGTGATGCAACGCCGTGGTGGCGTTCGGGTAGCGCCGCTTCAGGCGGGCCATGATCGGCTTGACCCGCTGGAGCGCTGGCGGCAAGCGCCTGGTCCGGGCCGGCGTCGCCGGGCGCGTGGTCCTGGCCATGGAGGGGAACCTAGCCCGCGGCGGCGAGCAGGGCGAGATGAGCGAGGTGCAGCAGTTCGCCTTCGGTGACCACGGACCGAAAGCCGGCGCGGTCTCCGCCCGCCATGATCGGCGCAAAGGGCGGGTGGCGCTGAACCCGGGCCGCGCGCGTCATGTCGGCGAGCGGCGCCGTGATCGTGACCTGGCTGAACCCGCCGCGCTCGGGTCTCAGCCCGAGCACGGCGACGATGGTGAGTTCTCTTCCGTGTTCCCCGGCCACGATGAAGAATCCGTCAATCGGTTCGTGGGGCGCTTCGGGGGCTACCTGAGCCCAGAAGCGACGCTCCGGCAGGGCCACGTAGCAGGCCCCGCCCGGCACCTCCGCTGGCCCATCCGGCACCTGAGGGAGCGCCGCATCCAGCTGCTCGAGCGAGACGCCGCAGGTACGCTGACCGCCATCCCAGTAGTAATACGCCGCGAAGAGCAGCGCGCCGAGTTCTTCAGCCACAGCCGCGCGATTCGGCACGTCGTGGGGCGCCAGGTCGGCCAGCAGCCGCTGCACCGCGTCAAGCTGCTCGAACTCCAGACGACTGCGGCGCTCGTTCGTAATCGCGGCGCGTATCTGGCCGAATCGCTCCGGGGCCATCTCGCCGAACACCAGGTCGAACGGGTGGAGGCGGCTCACCGCGCGGCGGGCAGGAACCCGTCGAGTACCGTAACGAACCGCTCGGTCTCCTCGACGTGAGGCGCGTGCCCCGACTGCTCGAGAACGACCAGGGGCGCCGCCAGCGCGCCCGCCACCCGCTCGGCCGACGCGAGGGGGAGGGGATCGTGCCGGCCGATCACGACCAGGGCGGGGACGGCGAGGCGGGCCAGTCGCGCCGTGACGTCGTAATCCCCGAGGCTCTGCCACACGGCGTCGTGCGTGCGACCGGTGACGCGGAAGCCCGTGAGGTGGCGGGCCGCCGCAGGATCGCGAAAGTACGCCGCCACCGAGAGCTCGAACAGCTTTCGCCGATACGCCTCAGGGTCGCGTTCTCTCAGATCGGACGACTGGAGCGCTTCCCGAGCCGCCGCGATCCGCGGATCCCTGGCTCGCTCGGCGAAGCGCCGTTCGAATTCGTCGCGGTCCTGGCGGGTGGCCGCGGCGGGTGCGACCAGCGCGAGCCGCTCCACCCTCTCGGGATACTCGGCGGCGAACAGGAGCGCGAGCAGTCCGCCCCAGGAGTAACCGAGAAGCGTGGCCCGCTCGAGCCCCCAGTGCTCCAGGAGACCGCCGAGATCTGCCACCTGCTCCCGCCAGCCCACCGGCACGTCGGGTTCGACCGGCGAGCGCCCGCCACCCCGCTGGTCGTAATACCGCAGCCGGCGCCCGCGGGCCAGGAGATCGTATTGCGGCAAGAGATAGTCGTGATGGGCCCCGGGGCCGCCGTGCAGCACGACGACGTCGGGACCGGTCCCGATGGTTCGAGTGAAGAGGGAAACGTTGTTGACCTGGACGAGCTGAGAGGTGGCCGGGGGCATGGGGAAGGAGGTGATCGTTGGGAAGGTTGTGAGGGATGTGAAGGTTGTGAAGGATGTGAAGGTTGTGAAGGGTGTGAAGGGTGTGAAGGATGGTAAACGTCCGTCCTTCCCAACCTTCCCAACCTTCTTCAGACCAACCCTGCCAGCGCGTCCGCGACCTCTCGCACCGCAGCCTCCTCTGCTGCGGTGAACCCGGCCGGCACGTCGCTGTCAACGTCAATCTGGCCCAGGATCTCCTCGCCCCGCCGGATCAGCACCACCAGCTCCGACTTCGTCTCGAGGTTGCATGCCAGGTAGCCGGGGGCCGCGCGAACGTCCGGGGCGTTGATGTCGCGCCGATCGGCGACCGCCTGGCCGCAGAGCCCTTGGCCGACGCGTATCCGCCGATGCTCCGTGTCTCGCCCGTCGTACGCCTCGAGCACCAATTCGTTTCCGCTCAGCATGTACATGTACACCGACGTGTACGGAGGCCCGGCGTTCCGGATGTGTCGCGCTGCCAGTGCCAGCAGGTCCCGCCGGCTCGCGTCGCGGGCGAACGCCCCGCGGAGCGCGCGGACGATCGGCTCGGGCTTGAGGACCGATCTGGCCACCGACGGATCAGCCACCGCGCCGCGACAGCGTGGCTCGGAGCTCGAGGCGCTCCCCGTCCCGCATCACCACCACGACGATCGAGTCTCCCGGCTTGTACGCCCGGAGCGCGTCGGTCATCTGATAGAGGTTCGTCACCTCGTGATCGCCCAGGCGGATGATGATGTCGCCCGACTTGATGCCGGCGGCCTCCGCCGGGCTGCCCGCCCGCACGCCCGTGAGGCGAACCCCGCCGGGAGACTCGCTCATGTCGGGAATCGTGCCGAGGTACGCGCCGTACCCGCCCCCGGCGGCCGGCGGTGGGGGAGGTGCCGCGTCCACGAAGGACAGCGGCGTCGCGCGGGTGGCCATGGCCCAGGCCACGTCCGCCGCGAGCCCGGCGATCCGCGCCACGCCATCCACGTTGATCTTCGCCGCGTCGTCGGTGGTGCGGTGATAGTCCTCGTGCGTGCCCGTGAAGAAGAGCAGGAGCTGCGACTCGAGATCGTGCAGACGCGCCGGCGCGATCGTCACGGGCCGCACCGAGATCTCGCCGCTCGGCGCGAAGAGCACCTGGTTGAAGCCGCCGTGCGCCGCGGTCACCTGGTCCTGCGAG
>CAZVKD010000299.1:0-3655 GCA_964627675.1 uncultured Gemmatimonadaceae bacterium | reverse complement strand
GATATTGGCGTACTGCAGCACCAGGTCCCGCTGGATCACCGCCCGTTCCATCGGGTCATTCACGCGCGCGAGCAGCACGATGTTCTGGGGCGCGTTCTCCAGCGCGCCGGGCTCGAAGACCACGAAGAAGTTGGGCTCGAAGCGCGCCCAGTTCACCCGCCGGAGGCTCGCGATCTCCGTTTCGATCAGCGTGCCCTGGACGTTCCAGGTGATGCGATCGCCGAGGCCCGCGTGGAGTTCGGCGGCGAGGTCTTCCTCCACGGAGATGCGGCAGACGTCCGGCTCGCGGGATTGCCGGTCCGCGTGGCGCGCTCCGTCCCCCGCGGTTCGGGGGTACTGCGCTTCAGCCGGGTCCGGTGCCCTGTCGTCGTCCCACCATCTGCCCGCCACCAGGGCCTCCGACTCCACCAGCGTATCCCGATACGTGTTCCGATACTCCCGCCTGAGCGCCCAGCGGCTCGCCCGCCAGTCGCCCGAATCGGCCAGCAACTCGCGCACCGTGCGTCCGTTCACCGCGGCGATGCGCGCCGGCACCATGGGCGTGCGCTGCACGATGGTATGACCGCGCGATTGGAGCAGTTCCGTGACGCCGGCTGCCTGATCCGGCTGGATGTCGAACATGACGAGATTGGGCCGGTCCGGGCGGGTGTCGAGTGCCACCTGATCCAGAAGATTGCGCTGGACCACGTAGAGCGTGGCGATGAGAAACGCGCCGAACCCCACGGCGAGCGTCACCGTCCCGGTCTGGTTGTGCGGTCGAAACAGGTTTGCGATCCCCTGGCGGAGGGCGTAGCTCGCGCGGCGCGGGAAGAAGCGGCGGGCGCTCCTGGCGAGGCCCGCGGCGCTCGCCCAGAGCAGGACGGCCGTGACGGCCACCGCCGCTGTGAAGCTCAACCCCCATTCGTAGCTCGGCGCTTGCCACAGGCTGATCGCCAGGACCGTCGCGGCGAGGAGGGCCAGCGTGAGGCGGCGAGCCGGGTCGCGCGGTCGGGCCCGGTACTCGAAGTCCCGGCGCAACGCGGACAGGGGCGACACGTTGCGCACCGCGAGCAACGGCAAGAGCGCGAACAGCACCGCGACCCAGGTGCCGATACCGAGCCCCGCGAGCGCGGTGAGCCAGTCGGGCGTGACCCCGACCTCGATGGGCAGGAAATCGCTCAGCAGGTTGGGGAGCTGAGCCTGCACCGCGAGCCCGATCACGACACCGGCGGCGGCGCCGGCGAGCCCCAGGACGGCCGCCTGAAGCACGTAAATCACGAAGACGTCGCGTTGCGTGGCGCCCAGACAGCGCAGCACCGCGGCGATGGGCAGCTTGTCCCGCGCGAACGCGTTCACGGCGCTCGCCACGCCGACCCCGCCCAACAACAGCGCCACCAGCCCCACCAGGCCCAGGAAGCGGGCCAGCAGGTCCATGGAGTCGGCCAGCTCGTCCTGGCGCTCGGACACCGTGTCGAACCCCACCTGCCGGTCGCGCAGGGTCTGGACGTTGCGGTTCAGGAACCGCTGCACGGCGGCGTCGCTCGGCAGGCGGAGGAACGCCCGGTAGCGCGCGGTGCTGCCGAACTGGAGCAGCTCGGTTTCGGCCAGGTGGCGCGCCGGAATGAATACGCGGGGGCCGATGGCCGTCCGGAGTGCGATTTCGCCCGGTGTGCGCGTCACCACGCCCGCCATCGGGAACGTCGTCTCGCCGATTCCCAGGGTGTCGCCCAGGGAGGCGCCCAGCTGAACCAGCAGGGCCGGGTCCACCAAGGCGAATCGCTCCTCCTGGAGTCGCGGCCACAGGCCGGGCGGGTCGGTCTCGATGGTGCCGTAGTACGGGAACGCGCCGCCGACGGCCCGCACCTCCACCAGCCGGGATCCACCGCCGCGGCGCGTCGCGAGCGCCATCGAGGCGAAGCTGGTGACGCGCGACAGCGCCACGCCTTCCCGTTGCACGGAGTCGAGGATCCCCTCGATCAAGGAATCGAACGGCTGGCGGCTTGCCAGCTCGAGATCGGCGCCGAGGAGGGTGCGTGCTTCGGCGTTGATCGCGGCCGTGACGTTTTCGCGGAAGGAATTGATCGCGACGAGCGCCGCCACGCCCAGCGTGATCGAGCTCATGTAGAGCGCGAGCCGGCGGCGACTGGCCCGCGCTTCCCGGCGGGCCATGGCGAGCGCGAACGGCGTCACCGCGCGGTGGCGCTGTCCGAGACGATGCGGCCGCCGTGCAGGCGAATCACCCGGCGGGCCCGCGCGGCCAGTTCGGGATCGTGCGTCACCAGCACGAGCGTGGTGCCCGCCTCGCGGTTCAATCGCTCGAGCAGCTCGATGATCTGATGACCCGTGTCCGCGTCGAGGTTCCCGGTCGGCTCGTCGGCAAAGAGGATCCTGGGCTCGTTGGCGAACGCGCGGGCGATGGCCACCCGTTGCTGCTCGCCGCCGGAGAGCTGCGCCGGATAGTGATGGGCCCGTTCGCCGAGCCCCACCCGCGTGAGGAGATCGCGCGCCCGGGCCTCGGCGCCGTTGCCGCCGTGGCCGCGCAGTTCGAGCGGCACCAGCACGTTCTCCAGCGCGGTGAGCGTGGGGATCAACTGAAACGTCTGAAACACGAATCCCACCCGCGCGGCGCGGAAGCGGGCGCGCCCATCCTCGTCGAGCGTGTTCAGATCCTGGCCGTCCAACGCGACCGAGCCCGAGCTGGGCCGGTCGAGCCCGGCCATCAGCCCGAGCAAGGTGGTCTTCCCGCTGCCCGACGGGCCCACGACCGCCACGAACCCGCGTGGCTCCACCGACAGCGTGATGTCCTTGAGGACGGTGAGTGGCCGCCCGGCGCTGGTGTAGGTTTGCTCGAGTCCACGCACCTCTATCATCATGCCCCCACCGCGAGTTGCCAGCGATGCTCCTAAGATAGTTTGCCCGAACCGGAATCGTGGACCCGGTGGCGATGACGCACTAGCATTCACGCGCATGCGACGCGCACCGCTGGGTCTACTGACTGCGCTGGTGACGGCGGGGTGCGGCGCCCGGGACCGGCAGGCCGGCGCCGCCGCCGATACGACCGCGGCCGGCAGGCGCGCCCCCGTGATCCTCTTCCTGGGCACGAGTCTCACCGCCGGGCTCGGCGTGGAGCCGGAAGAAGCGTATCCCGCTCTGATCGAGCGCAAGCTCGACTCGGCGGGCTTCCAGTTGCGCGTGGTCAACGCCGGCCTGAGCGGCGAGACGTCCGCCGGCGGTCTGCGTCGCATCGAATGGCTGCTCTCGCAGCCGATCGGTGTGCTGGTGTTGGAACTCGGCGCCAACGACGCGCTGCGGGGCCAGGCCATCGGTGAGACGCGAAACAATCTGCAAGAGATCGTCAGGCGTACGAAAGCCGCGCACCCCGATGCGGCGATCGTCATCGCCGGCATGGAAGCACCACCCAACATGGGCCGGCTGTACACCAACGAGTTCCGCCGGAGTTTCCGCGAGGTGGCCGAACAGAGTCAGGCGGCGTTGATCCCGTTTCTGCTGGACGGCGTCGCCGGCGTGCCGGGGCTCAATCAGCCCGACGGCATTCACCCGACCGCCGAGGGGCACGCGATCATGGCGGACAACGTGTGGAAGGTGCTGGCGCCGGTGCTGAGCCGGCGGCGCGAACAGGTGAGCGCGGCGCCCGTCAGAACAGCAGATACAGGTA
>CAZVKD010000298.1:0-3662 GCA_964627675.1 uncultured Gemmatimonadaceae bacterium | reverse complement strand
CGCAAGATGGGCAGATAGGGTCGAGCCGATGGACATCAAACCGGATCGAATGGTGCACCTGGGCTACGGGAAGTACTGGCGGTCAGACGCCATCGTCGGTCTGATGCCGATCGAAAGCGATCGTGGACCCGGCCGTCGCACGGAGGTGTACACCGCCACGCTGAGCCATCCCCTCATCGCGTCGCGGAGCGAGCAGGCGATCCTGGCCGACATGGCGCTGGCCAGCGGCGAGCAGTTTCAGATCGAGGAGGCCAGGGCCGTCCTGGCTGACCTGGTGGACGCCCTCGGCGACGTTCCCGACGTGCTGCGGCGGCTCCTGGCCAATGAGGCACGGCTGGACGTGGACGCCTGGATTCGCCGGCTGCGAGAGACGCTGAAGACGACCGTCCCCGATTCCCAAGACCAGAACGATCTCTTCGCCTGATGGCGGGGCGTGAGGGGGCGACTTTCACACCCTTCACACCCTTTCCAATCCTTCCCCCAAGAACGGCTTCAGTTTCTCGGGCGGCGAGGGCGGCGTCAGCAGGCTCACCGCCACCAGCAGGCTCAGCGAGAGCGCCACGGCCGGGATCACGATGTAATCGCTGCTGGCGAAGTCGAAGTCGGTCCCCGCGAAGGTGATCGTGAAGTCCACGCCCAGCCGTCCCAGCAGACTGATGCCCACGATAGACAGCAACCCTCCCGCGATACACGCGACGGCCCCAGCCGCGGTGACGCGCTTCCACAAGAAGGCGGCCAGCAGGGCGGGCGTCAGACTCGCCCCCACGAGGGAGTACGCGTACAGCGCCATGGAAAGCACGGTTTGAAACTGCGTCAACAGGAACAACCCGACGAGACCGAACACCACGACGAACGTCCGTTGAACCCCCAGCAAGCGAGCTTCGCTTGCCCCGGGGTTGATGAATCGCTGGTACACGTCCCGACTCAGGTTGGTCGAGGGAACGAGCAAGAACGTGTTGCCCGTGGTCAGCACGATGGCGATCCCGGCCGCCAGCAGCAGCGTGCCTGCCGCAGCGGGCAGTCCAGTCTTCGCGATATGCAGGATGATCGTTTCTGACGCCGCGCGGCCGACGATGGACGTCTGGGTCAGCAGGTCCGGATACGCCGCGCGGCCCACGATACTGAGCAGGGCGAGCGACGTCTCGATTACCATGATGCCGATGACCATCCCGATCACGGCCTGCCGAGCGGCGCGTTCGTTCTTGGCGGCGAAGAACTTCTGATACATGCCGCTCTCGCCCAGGATCAGCAGGAAGGTGGGCGTCGCCACGCCCAACGCCCACAGCGGATTGTGTTGCCCGAACACCGAGAGGTGGCCGGCCGGGAGCGCGTCCGCGACGGCTCCCAGCCCTCCGAGTTTCGCGACCATGAAGGGCAGGGCCACCAAGACGCCGAGGGTGATGATTACGCCGTTGACGATGTCCACCGTGACGATGGAGACCATTCCGGCAAGGGCCGTGAAAGTCACGATGGCCGCGGCGGTGATGTAGATGCCGGTTTGCGGTGAGATGCGTCCGTCGGAGACGATGGACAGGATCCACCCGCCGCCGCGGAACTGGTAGGCCGCGATGGTCACGTACGCGAGGATCACGGCCAGCGTACCGAGCAGGCGGGCGGCCGCGTTGTACCGCTGTTCCAGGAGGTCCGGCACCGTGTATTGCGCGATTCGCCGCACGCGTCCCGCGATGAAGTATGCAACGAGGAGTCCCACCCAGCCCCCGAACGAGAACCAGAGTTCCGGAAGCCCGCTGCGGTAGGCGAGGCCGGCGCCGCCGAACAGGGACCCCGACCCGATCCAGGTACAGACCAGCGTGGCGATGAGCAGCGCCACCGGTACCGATCGGCCGGCGACCATGAAGTCTTCGTGCGTCTTCACCGCGCGGGACCGCCACAGACTCACACCGATCAAGGCGATGGGGTAGAGCAACACCACGGCGACGAGCAGGCTCATCCGGACCTCGATGCCTCGGGAGATGGGTCGCGCTCCGGGCGGGCGGGGCGCGTGAAACGGGGCGGTAAGATGGCCGCGGACGCCGAGCCCGGCAACCGCGGCGGCCTACGGCGTGGCCGCGTCCGGCCCGGGGTGGTCCGCGTGGTGGCACGCCGCTAGTCGCGCGGGCGACACCTCGCGAAGGAGCGGCCGCTCCTGGACGCATCGGTCATTCTTGCGCGGGTGCCGGCATCTTGGTGCGAAGGGGCAGCCGGGAAGCGACACCGGGGCCGAGGGGGGATCGCCGGGCAGCGGCACGCGCTCCCGGCGAACGCCGGCGTCGAGGACGGGCACGGCCGAGAGCAGGGCGGCGGTATACGGATGTCGCGGGTCGGCGTACAACGGGTCCGTCGGCGCCACCTCGACGAGGCGTCCCGCGTACATCACGGCGACGCGATCGGCGAAATGCCGGACCACGCGCAGATCGTGCGCGATGAGCAGATAGGTGAGCCGGCGCTGCTCCTGGAGATCGGCCAGGAGGTTGAGCACCTGCGCCGCGACCGACACGTCGAGGCTCGCGACGGGCTCATCGAGCACGACGAACTCGGGTGCGAGGATCAGCGCCCGGGCGATGACGGCGCGCTGCTGCTGCCCGCCGGAGAGCTCATGGGGGAACCGCCGCGCGTGGCTGGGATCGAGTCCGACCTCCGTGAGCGCGGCCGCCACGCGGTCCGCGACGTCCGAGCCAGGGGCGAGCCCATGGGCCAACAGGGGCTCGCGAATCGCTCGGCCGATGGTCATTCGCGGGTTCAGCGCAGCCGCGGGATCCTGAAACACGAACTGGGCTCGACGGCGCCAGCGACGAAGCTCCCGTGGTGAGAGCGCCAAGACGTCGGCGCCGTCGAAGGTCACGCGGCCGGCGGTGGGCTCGAGGAGTCGCAGCAGGCAGCGGCCCAGTGTGGTCTTGCCGCTGCCGCTCTCGCCTACCAGCGCGAGCGTCTCGCCGCGGCTCACGGCCAGCGACACGTCCTGCACCGCCGGCACGGCGGCGGCGCGCCGGAGCACCGCGGCCGGCCCCGGGAACTCCTTCACCAGGTTGACGCACGAGACGAGGGCGCTCACGTGCGCTCGCGCGCGGGTTCCGCGACCAGCCAGCACCGCGCATCGTGGGCCGGGCCCGCGCTCAGCAGAATGGGAGCCTCGGTCCGACACCGCTCCCAGGCCTGCGCGCAGCGGGGATGGAACCGACAGGCGTCGGGCCATGCGCCGGCGCGCGGCGGTGCGCCGGGGATGGCGGCGAGGCGGTGGCGCCGCTCTTCGAGCGCTCGGGCCGCGCGCAACAGGCCGCGGGTGTAGGGATGGCGAGCCTGGGCGAACAGGGTTTCCACCGGAGCCGACTCGATGACCTGACCGGCGTACATCACCAGGCCGCGGTGGGCCACCTCCGCCACGAGACCCAGATCGTGCGTAATGAGCAGCACCGCCAGGCCCAGGCGGCGGCCCAGGTCCGCGAGGAGCTGGAGAATCTGGGCTTGTACGGTGACGTCGAGTGCCGCGGTCGGCTCGTCGGCCACGAGCAGCTTGGGGCTGCCCGCCAGGGCCACGGCGATCAGCGCGCGCTGTCGCAGGCCGCCCGACAGCTGGTGCGGATACTGACGGGCGCGGAGTTCCGGCGCGTCCACGCCCACCGTGCCGAGCAGTTGGATCGCCCGGTTCCGCGCGGCGGGCGGCG
>CAZVKD010000297.1:0-3679 GCA_964627675.1 uncultured Gemmatimonadaceae bacterium | reverse complement strand
ATCGGCGTGGTATCTTTGCGACTGCTCCGAGCGGCAGATCGGCTGGACGGAGGTGTGCTCATGAACCTGGCGGACATTCTCAAGTACGGGCACCAAACGGTCGTGGATACCGTGGACGGCCTTCCCGAGGACCAGTGGGAAAAGACCGGGGTGTGCGGCCAGTGGTCGGTGAAGGACATCGTAGCGCACCTCGCCTCCTTCGAGCACATCCTGACCGACGTCCTGAACGGCTTCCTGGGCGGCGGCCCCACGCCCTATCTGGAGCGCTGGAGCAGCAAGACGTTCAATGACGACGAAGTGGCCGCGCGGAGGCGCCAGACTCCGGCTCAGGTGCTCGCCGAATACACCGACGCGTACGCCAAGAACATGAGCTTGGCGGTGAAGATCCCGGCCGAGAAGTGCCGGGAGCCCGGGACCCTCCCGTGGTATGGAGCGGAGTACTCGCTCGACGACTTCGTGGTGTACACCTACTACGGGCACAAGCGAGAGCACTGCGCGCAGATCAAGCTGTATCGCAAGAAGATGGGCTGAGGGCGTGGGGAAGGGTGGAAGGTGGGTGACGGTTCATTCTCAAACAGGAGCGTGCGTTGCGATTCTCCATTCCTGGCGCCCTGTGCGCCGTCCTCGCGGCCTGCGGGGGGACCGGTGGCACGGCCGAGCTGGCCACGCCCGGCGACAGCGCCAGTTACGTGATCGGGTATCAGGTCGGCGGCAACCTGAAGCGACAGAACGTCCCGGCCAATCCCGATGCCGTCCTGCGCGGATTGCGCGATGGTCTGAACGGAGCGGATCCCGTGCTTACCGAGGAGCAGGCTCAGGCGACCATGATGGCGCTTCAATCGCGGCTCATGAATGAAGCGCGACAGCGTGACTCGGCCGCCGCGAGCAAGAACGCCGGCGAAGGGGCGGCCTTCCTCGAGCAAAACGGCAAGCAGCCGGGCGTTCGCACCTCCTCGACCGGCCTGCAGTGGAAGGTGCTGCGCGAGGGTGTGGGCCCTCGTCCAGCCGCGTCCAGCGTCGTCACCGTTCACTACAAGGGATCGCTGCTCGACGGCACCGTGTTCGACAGCTCCTCGGCCGGATCGCCGGTCTCGTTCCCATTGAACGAAGTGATCCCCGGATGGACCGAAGGGGTGCAACTGATGCGGGCCGGTGGTCGCTACCAGTTCTGGTTGCCGCCGGCGCTGGCTTATGGAGAGCGGGGATCGCCGCCGGTGATCGGGCCCAACCAGACGCTGGTCTTCGAGATCGAGCTGGTGTCTTTCAAATAGCCGGTCGCGCGCCGAGGGCGAGGCCTCGCGACGGGACGAACGGCTGGCGGGCTTCCGCCTGTGCCCGGGTGGCTTGCGGGCCGCCGCCGAGGGTTGTTCGGCGGCGGGTGACCGAAGCCGGTATCTGGTTTGACGACCCGACGCCCGAGACCCTAGCGCCTGGGCCAGGGCATGGTCTGGCTTTGGCGCGCCACGCGCCCCAGGCCGCGGTACACGAACTTCTGCACTCGCTTCCCCTCGTAGGTTTCGGTCGTGTAGATGTTGCCGCGAGAGTCGGTGGCGATGCTGTGCACGCCGAAGAACTGCCCCGGCTGTCGCCCGCCGTCGCCGAAGCTATAGAGGATCTCGAGCGACTGGCGATCAATCACGTAGATCTTCTCGTTCTTTCCGTCGGCCAGATACAGGTACCGTTGCTGCGCGTCGCGTGAGAACGCGATGTCCCACACGGATCCGTCGCCCAGCGTGCGCGGAGCGATCCGCACTTCGTTGACGAACGTTCCATCTTTCCGGAACACTTGAATCCGGTTGTTCGGCCGGTCGCACACGTAGATCAGTCCGTCGGTGGACGGCTCGGCGCAGTGCACGGGGTTGCGGAACTGGGGGGCGGGCGGCGCGTCCGGATTGTACGGCCCCAAGTTGGTGTCCACCGGAGCCCGGCCGTAGGCGCCCCAATACCGCTTGATCTTCCCTGAATCCATGTCAATCACGGCGACGCGCTTGTTGCTGTAGCCGTCCGCCAGATAGGCCTCGTTGGCCGTGGGGTCGAAGGAGATCTTGGCCACGCGCCCGAAGCTGGTCATGCTGTTGCTGTTGGCGCGCTGGAGCGGCATCCCGACCTGCATCAACAGCTTCCCGTCCCGCGTGAACTTGAGGATGTGAGAGTCCACCGCGCCGCGCGGACAACCAGGCGTGTCCGAGTCGCTGGGGCAGGTGCCGTTGCCGCCGATCCACACGTTGTCCTTGTGGTCGAGCGAGATGCCGTGGTTCGACGACGGCCAGACATACCCCGGTCCCGGGCCGCCCCACGAATTGACCAGGTTGCCGTCCGGATCGAACTCGAGGATCGGCGCCGCCGCCGCACAGCAGTCCCCGGTCGGCGGGCTGGCCGCGAGGCCGGCCTCGGTGCGGGCGTTGAGCGTGGGCAATCCGCGGTGGATGATGAACACGTGATCCCGCGAGTCCACGCCCACGCCGATGGCCGAGCCGAGAATCCAGTGATTGGGCAGGGGCTTGGGCCAGAAGGGATCCACTTCGAAGATCGGGGCGTCCACGGTCTGCTGGTCGGCGGCGGGGGCAAGCACTGCCTGGCCCACCCCAAGGGCCGCGATGGAGCCCGCGAGCATCGCGCCGAACGTGAGATGCCGCGTCTGTGTTGTCGGTTGCCGCATGACGCCAACCCCCCTGTGCCGTGCACGGCCGAAGCGTATACTCGATGGGTCGCTCTCGACACCCATGCTTTTAATGCAACGTTCCCGCTGCGTCCAGGGTCTCCGGATGGCTCACGGCTCTGTCCGTTTGACCGTCACGCTGTTGGCCGTGGCGCCGTTGGGAACGCGGGCCGAGCCGGGCATGGCCCACGATGTCCCGGCGACGGTCACGGCGCTGACCTACGTGAAGCCCGAGGGGCAGCGCCTGCGGCTCCTGATCCGCGTTCCGCTCGAGTCCATGCGAGACATTCAGTGGCCCGTGTCCGGGCCGGGGTATCTCCAGATCGAGAGAGCGGGCCCGCTGCTGCACGACGCGGCTCGCCAATGGATCGCCGCGTACCTGGAGCTGTACGAGAACGGGGCGCGGCTGGGTGAGGCTCGCTTGGTCGCCGCCAGGGTTTCCCTCCCGTCCGATCGCTCGTTCGAGAGTTACGACCGCGCCCTCGTTCTGGCGCTCGGTCCGCCGCTCGAGGCGGCCACCGAGCTGATGTGGAATCAGGCGATGCTCGACGCGCTGTTCGAGTACGAGATCCGGTCGGATCGGTCGCGCTTCTCGATTCGGCCGGCGCTCGCCCACCTGGGCCTGCGAACGACCACGGTGCTGCGCTTCCTCCCGCCCGGCGGGACCGAGCGTGTCTTCCGGTACACCGGCGACCCCGGACTCGTGCGCCTCGATCCTGGCTGGCACCACGCGGCGCTTCAGTTCGTGCGCTTGGGCTTCGCGCACATCCTTGGGGGGGCGGATCACCTGTTGTTCGTGGTCTGCCTGGTGATCCCGGTTCGCCGCATCCGGCCGCTCATCGCCATTGTCACGTCGTTCACGGTGGCGCATTCAATCACGCTGATCGCCTCGGCGATGGGGCTGGTGCCGAGGGCGCTGTGGTTCCCGCCGCTGGTGGAAACTCTGATCGCCCTCTCGATCGTGTACATGGCGTTCGAGAACATCGTGGGCGTCAGGCTGGAGCGCCGCTGGCTCGTGGC